>NZ_CAKJTP010000171.1:0-7772 GCF_917627335.1 Protofrankia sp. CiT1
AACTGGTGTGGACGCCCCGCCGTTGATCTCACCGGCCGGCCGTCGGTGGAGGCCGCCGGATGGCGGTGCCCGTCCTGTGAGGACGCGCGGCTGCGGGTGACCGTCGTCGGCGACCGGCGGACCGCCGAGGAACTCGGGCGCGCGTTCCCGGGCGTTACGGTCCGCACGTCCGGCCGGGACGGCGTGCTGGCGACGGTCGCGGCGGCGCCCGTTCTGGTGGTGTCCACGCCGGGCGCCGAGCCGCTCGCCGACGGCGGCTACGGCGCGGTCCTGCTGCTCGACACCTGGGCGTTGCTCGGCCGCACGGACCTGCGTGCGGCCGAGGAGACCCTGCGGCGGTGGTGCGCGGCGGCGGCGCTGGCGCGGCCGGCCGCCGACGGCGGCCGGATCATCGTCACCGCCGATGTCGGCCTGGCGGTGGTGCAGGCGCTGACCCGCTGGGACCCGGGCTGGTTCATCCATCGTGAGCAGGACGAACGTGCGGCCCTCGGCTTTCCGCCAGCGACCCGGATCGCCGCTGTCGAGGGCGCTGCCGGCCCGGTCGCCGAACTGATCGCAGCCGCTGAGCTCCCGGCCGGCGCCGATGTGCTCGGCCCGGTTCCGGTGGCTGGGCCAGGCGGGCCAAGTGGGCTGAGTGGGCCGGGCGGCCCCAGCACCGGTGCCGGGGCCGGCGCCGGGCAGCCCGCGGCCGGCGAGCAGCGGTGGGAACGCGTCCTGGTGCGCGTCCCCAGAGCCCGTGGCCAGCAGTTGGCCGTTGCGCTCAAGGCGGCGCGCGGCGTGCTCGACGCCCGCAGGTCCGCGCCGGTCCGGGTCATCCTCGACCCGGTGGCCTTACTGTGACGGGCGGCTGTGCCGGGCGACGTGCCAGCAGGTGACCGGCGGCTGCGCGGGCCCGGGTGTTTTCGCGCCCGTGGGCCCTTGGTCCTACCGTGGAAGCCCGTAGCATGGATTCTCTTCATCGGGTGTGGCCGCGATCGAGTGTGGCCGCGCGGCCACAGTGCTCGACAGGTGTGTATCCGGAAGGGGTGCGACAGTGACGGTCCGGGAGATCCGACTGTTGGGGGACCCGGTGCTGCGGACGGTGGCCGATCCTGTCACCACGTTCGACAAGGAGCTCCGCCGGCTCGTCGCGGACCTCACCGACACGATGCACGAGGCGGACGGGGTCGGGCTGGCGGCGCCGCAGCTCGGGGTGTCCCTGCGGGTGTTCGCCTATGACGTGGACGGCGAGGTGGGGCACCTCGTCAACCCACTGCTGGGGCCGTTCAGCGAGGAGCTGATGGATGGCGAGGAGGGCTGTCTTTCCCTGCCTGGCATCGCGTTCGAGCTGAAACGGCCGGAGCGGGTGCTGGCTGTCGGCCAGAACGTCCACGGCGACCCTGTCACGATCGAGGGTAGTGGCCTGCTGTCACGCTGCGTCCAGCATGAAACCGATCATCTGGATGGTGTGCTGTTCATCGACCGGCTGGACCGGGCCACGAAGAAGGCCGCGATGCAGGCGATCCGCGAGGCGCAGTGGGCAGGGCAGACCCCTCCCGCGGTGAAGACCTCGCCGCATCCGCTGTTCGGGCGCGCCCGCTGATGCGGCTGGTGTTTGCCGGCACCCCGGCCGCCGCGCTGCCGAGCCTGCGGGCGTTGCTCGACTCGCCCCGCCATGAGGTCGTCGCGGTGGTGACCCGCCCGGACCGGCCGGCCGGCCGCGGTCGCAAGGTCGCCCACTCGCCGGTGCGGGCACTCGCCGAGGAGGCCGCGGTGGAGGCGCTGGTGCCCGAACGCCCGCGCGATCCCGCTTTCCTCGCGCGTCTCGCCGAACTGGCGCCGGAGTGCTGTCCGGTGGTGGCTTACGGAGCGCTGCTCCCGCGGGCCGCCCTCGACATCCCCAAGCACGGCTGGATCAACCTGCACTTCTCCGTGCTCCCGGCGTGGCGCGGCGCCGCCCCGGTGCAGCATGCCCTGCTCGCCGGGGACGAGGTGACCGGCGCGTCGGTCTTCCAGATCGAGGAGGATCTCGACAGCGGCCCGGTCTACGGGACGCTCACCGAGACCATCGGCGGTCATGATACCGCCGGTGACCTGCTGGAACGGTTGGCCGACGCGGGCGCCAGGCTGCTCCTGGCCGTGCTGGACGGCATTGACGACGCGGCTGCGCGGGCCCGGCCGCAGGCGGCCGAGGGCGTGTCGATCGCGCCCAAGCTGACCGCGGCCGACGTGCGCATCGACTGGTCCGCGCCGGCCCTCCACATCGACAGGCTGGTTCGGGCGGCCACGCCGGCACCTGGTGCCTGGACGACCTTCCGTGATCATCGGATCAAGCTCGGTCCGGTGCGGCCGTGCTCCACCTCGGGGGACCTGCGGGTCCCCGCGCTGGAGCCCGCGCAGATCGGCGTGTCCGCCGGGCACGGGGAGATCGCCGTCGGTACCGGCGGCGGAGCGGTCCTGCTGGGTGAGGTGCGTCCCGAGGGCCGTGCGTCCATGACCGCCAGTGCGTGGGCTCGTGGCGCCCGGTTGACTGACCGTGAAAGGTTCGTGTGAGCAGGGCTACCACCACCGGCTCCCCAGCTGCCTCCTCCGCGCCGGGGAGTGCCCGCTCACCACGGGCGGTCCCGGCGGATCCCGCGCGGTTGCTCGCCTGGGAAGTCCTGCGAGCGGTGGACGAGCGCGGTGCCTACGCGAACCTGCTGCTTTCGGCCCTGACCGCGCAGCGTCAGCTCCCGGTCCGGGACCGGGGGTTCGCCACCGAGCTGACCTACGGCACGCTGCGTGCGACGGGCATCCTGGACGCGCTGCTCGCAACAGTCACCAGCCGTCCGGTGGACGCCGTGGACCCGAAGGTGCGCGATGCCCTGCGGCTCGGCGCCTACCAGCTGCTCTATACCCGGGTGCCGACGCGTGCGGCGGTCGCGTCAACCGTTGACCTGGTTCGCCACACCAGCGGCGAGCGGCCGGTCCGATTCGCCAACGCGGTCCTGCGGCGGGTCGCGTCGCGGGTGGACGAGACCGGCGGTGACCTCGCGGCCCTGCTTGCCGCGCCGAGCTACGAGGACGACCCGATCGGTCATCTCGCGCTGGTCACCGCCCATCCGCGCTGGGTGGTCGAGGCGTTCGCCGCGGCGCTGGGCGGCGACCTGGCCGAGACCCGCTCGGCGCTGGCGGCCGACGACCAACGGCCGACCACCCATCTAGTCGCGCGACCCGGTCTGATCGACGCCGAGGCGCTGCTGGACGCGGTCCGGGACGGGGGCCTGGCGGGCACGCCCGGTCTGTGGTCGCCGTACGCGGTCCGCCTCGCCGGTGGTGATCCGGGACGGCTCGCGGAGGTCACCGACGGCCGGGCCGGTGTGCAGGACGAGGGCAGCCAGCTGGTCGTGACGGCACTGTCGAGGGTGGCGACGCGGGGTACGGACACCGGGGTGAGCGTCGACCTGTGTGCCGGCCCTGGCGGCAAGACCGCCGTACTGGCCGGTCTGCTGCCCGCGAGCAGGCTGGTCGCGCTGGAACCGCGGGCCGCGCGGGCCAGGCTGGTGACCCAGGCGGTGGCCGGCCGGTCCAACGTTCTGGTGACCCGGGCGGACGGCCGTAGGCCGCCGCTACGGCCGGGGAGCGTCGACCGGGTGCTGGCCGATGTCCCCTGCACCGGTCTCGGAGCGCTGCGACGCCGGCCCGAGGCCCGCTGGCGCCGTGCGCCCTCCGACGCCGTGGTGCTGTCCCGTCTCCAGCGGCTGCTGCTGGCCGCGGCCCTTGACCTGGTGCGTCCTGGCGGTGTCGTCGCATACGCCACCTGTTCGCCGCACCCGGCGGAGACCACCGACGTCGTGACGGACGTGGCCGCGCGGCGCGCTGACGTGTCCGTTCTGGACGCCCGGGTATTCCTGCCCGAGGTGGGCGCTCTCGGTGACGGCCCGTTCGTACAGCTGTGGCCGCACCGGCACGGCACCGACGCGATGTTCCTTGCCCTCCTGCGCCGCACCTAACCGACTGCTGGTCGCTCTAAGAAGATCCGCTTCTACGCATATGCCCTGTGCATGCGCTGGGTGCTGGGTGCTGGTGTGTCGGGTGCGCTCATGGGCTGACGGGATGACCGAGACCACTGACATCTCGACGTTCATCGGAGCCTGGCGGCCCAGAGCCGGCCGATACGCTCGCAGGCGTGGCCACCGCGCAGATCTACCCGAGCCTGCTCGCCGCCGACTTCGGGCGGATCGCGCAGGCGGCCCTGTCGGTCGAGGGGCACGCCGACTGGTTGCACGTCGACATCATGGACTACCACTTCGTCCCCAACCTGGCGCTGGCGCCGGATACCGTGACCGCGTTGCGCACGGTCACCGCAACCCCGCTTGACTGCCATTTGATGATCTCCGATCCGGACCGCTGGGCCGCCGGCTATGCCGAGCGGGGCGCGGCCAACGTCACGATCCACGCTGAGGCCGTCACCGACCTGCCCCGTACCACCGATGCCATCCGGGCGGCCGGCGCGCGCACCGGCCTGGCGGTGAAACCGGCTACTCCCGTCGAGCGTTACATCGATGACCTGCATCGCTTCGACCTGCTGCTGCTGATGACCATCGAGCCGGGGTTCGGGGGGCAGACGTTCATGGACGAGGTCCTGCCGAAGATCACGGCGGCGCGGCGGCTGCTGGACGACCGCGGCCTCGATCTGTGGCTGCAGATCGACGGTGGGGTCAATGCCAACACCGTCGAGCGGGCCGCCGAGGCCGGGGTTGATGTCTTTGTCGCCGGCACCGCCGTCTATGGCGCGGACGATCCCGCGGCAGCGGTTGAATCGTTGCGGGCGCAGGCGCTGCGGGCGTCGCCACGGCTGGTCGCGCCCGGCGTGCCGACAACCTGACCGCCATGCCAGCGGGCGGCGGGCGGTGCCGGCCGCGCCCGGCGGTGCCTGGTGCTTCGCACGGATTCCGCGCGCCCATGCGGCTTTCATGTGCAAGACTCGGGCAGGTAGTTGTAGCAGCACGCGCGCTCCGGGGTCGGTGAAACTCCGAGCCGGCGGTGACAGTCCGCGACCCGTCCGCAGCCAGCGGCCGGTGGACCCGGTGAAATTCCGGGACCGACGGTGAAAGTCCGGATGGGAGGACGCGCGCGGGCGTGTGCCGTCCGGCGGTTATCACCGTCGCGCACGGTCCGTCTGGCGCCTGTGCGCTGGCGGCGTCCCGCGTGCTTACCCCTTGTCTCGGACGTGGTGCCGACACAAGGGGGAACACCAGGAATGTTCACCGGCATCATCGAGGAACTCGGCGTCGTCGCGGCCGTCGAGCCGCGCCCGGCCGCCGCTCGGCTCGTCATCAGCGCGGCCAGGGTGCTCGAGGACGTCAGCGAGGGCGCGTCCATTGCGGTCAACGGGGTCTGCCTGACCGTCACCCGCTGGTTTTCCCAAGGCGACGGGCAGGCCTTCGCCGCCGATGTCATGCAGGAGACCCTCACCCGTTCGGCTCTTGGTGGACTGTCCGTCGGGGACGCCGTCAACCTCGAGCGCGCGGTGCGCCTGGCCGATCGCATCGGCGGCCACCTCGTGCAGGGGCATGTGGACGGCGTCGGTGTGGTGGTTGACCGACAGCCGAGCACCGCTGTGCCGGCCGCCGGCAGCGCCACGGAAGATGATCGAGCCGCCGGTGGCGGGGCGGTGCCCCAGTGGGAGATCGTGCGTATCAGCCTGCCGCCGGGCCTGGACCGCTACCTCGTCGAGAAGGGGTCCATCACGGTTGACGGCGTCAGCCTGACGGTGGTTGATGTCACCGCGGCGACGGCGTCGACACCGCCCTCGTTCACCGTGAGCCTGATCCCGACGACGTTGCGGACGACCACCCTCGGCCGCCGCGTGGTGGGGGAGCGGGTCAACCTCGAGGTCGACGTGCTGGCGAAGTACGTCGAGAAGCTCACCGCCGCGCGTGACACGACCGGCGTGGGGCAGCCCCTCATCCCCACCGCCACGATTCGGAGCGGAAGCGAACAACTGTCATGAGCACATCCCTGGCAGCCAGTGACACAGGCCTGGCCTCCATCGACGAGGCGGTGGCGCAGATCGCCGCCGGCCGGCCCGTCATCGTCGTCGACGACGCGGACCGCGAGAACGAAGGCGACCTGATCTTCGCGGCAGAGCTGGCCACCCCGGAGCTGTTGGCGTTCACGGTCCGCTACACCTCAGGTGTGATTTGCGCACCCATGGACGGGGCTGACGCCGACCGGCTGGATCTCGGCCAGATGGTCCCGCGCAACACCGATCGGATGGGTACCGCGTTCACCGTCTCCGTCGATGCCCGCGACGGGGTGACGACCGGTATCTCAGCCGCTGACCGGGCACGTACGATCAGGCTGCTGGCCGATCCCGCGACCACCGCCGCGGACCTCACCAAGCCCGGCCACGTGTTCCCCCTGCGGGCCAAGGCCGGCGGCGTGCTGCGCCGCCCCGGCCACACCGAGGCGGCAGTGGATCTGGCCCGGCTGGCCGGGCTGCGTCCCGCCGGAGCCATCTGCGAGATCGTCAACGACGACGGGAGCATGGCCCGGCTGCCGGAACTGATGAAGTTCGCCGCCGAGCACGGGCTGTTAGTGATCTCGATTGCCGACCTGGTGGCCTACCGGCGCCGTAGTGAGCGGCACGTCGAGCGGGTCGCCGAGGCGGCGATCCCGACCCGTCACGGGGAGTTCCGGGCGTTGTGCTACCGCAGCGTCATCGAGGACATCGAACATGTGGCGCTGGTCAAAGGCGACATCTCCGGCGGCCGTGACGTGCTTGTGCGGGTGCACAGCGAATGCCTGACCGGGGACATCTTCGGATCGCGGCGCTGTGACTGCGGGACGCAGCTCGACGCCGCGTTGCGCATGATCTCGCTGGAGGGCAGGGGCGTGGTGCTCTACATGCGGGGGCACGAGGGCCGGGGCATCGGTCTCATCCACAAGCTCCGGGCATACCAGCTACAGGACGCCGGGCACGACACCGTCGACGCCAACCTCGCTCTCGGGCTGCCCGCCGACGCCCGCGACTACGGCACGGGCGCCCAGATCCTGGTGGATCTCGGGGTTCGGACGATGCGCCTGCTGTCCAACAACCCGACCAAACGGGCCGGGCTCGAAGGCTACGGCCTGGAGATCGTCGAGCGGGTCGCGCTGCCGGTGAACTTCACCCCCGAGAACCTGCGCTACCTCACCACCAAAAGGGACCGGATGGGACATGATCTGCCGGGTCTGCCGAAAGCGGCCGGAGCCTGTGCCGATGTCCCGCACCATCGGGTCCCGCCGGCCGGAGCCGCGGACACCGATCTGGTGATGGCGGACGTGTGCCAGGGAGAGCCGGCGTGAGCGGCACCGGCTCGCCGTCGGCACCCATCCCCGATGGCGCGGGCCTGCGGCTGGCCGTGGTGGCGGCCCGGTGGCACGGTGAGATCACCGATGCCCTGCTGGACGGGGCCCTGCGGGCAGCCAAGGATGCCGGCGTCGCCGCACCGGTGGTGGTCCGGGTGCCCGGCGCGGTGGAACTCCCCGTCGTCGCCGCGGCGCTCGCCGCCAGTCACGACGCGGTGGTGGCGTTGGGAGTGGTGATCCGCGGCGGTACCCCGCACTTCGACTACGTCTGCCAGTCGGTGACCGCCGGACTCACCCGGGTCGCTCTCGACACCGGTGTCCCGATCGGCTTCGGCGTCCTGACCTGCGACACGGTCGAGCAGGCACGGGACCGCTCCGGGCTGCCCCCGGCCACGGAGGACAAAGGGCGGGAGGCCGCCTTCGCCGCGCTGGAGACCGCGAAGATCCTGCGGGGGCTA
>NZ_CAKJTP010000172.1:0-7616 GCF_917627335.1 Protofrankia sp. CiT1
GCACACCCCAGTCGCCCACCGCTGTTCTCCCTTGGGTCTACTACCTGGGCCTACCGGGCTTGTCGAGGCCTCCGGCAGCGTGGTCAGGCACCCGCCGACTGGCTGAGCGTGGCGTCGAGCTGCTGGTGCTGCGAAATAGCCAGTTTGAGGAAACCACCCATGCCTTCAAGCCCGGCAATGGCGTTCCTCGTACCGGTGTTCCACTGCTCATACGACGCCTGAAACTTCCCGGACGCCTGATCGGTGATGAAGCCGCTGCCGACCAGGTTGTCGATCAGAGCTTTGAGCTGCGTCAGCTGGGTTTCCATCTCCTGCTGACCGCTGGTGAGCCTGGACGCCGTGTTCTCCAGCGCTGCGTAGTCGACGTGGACGTTGGCCATGACACGCTCTCTTTCATCAGGTGGGTGAATCCGTGGCAGCCAGCTGCTCCGGGCGGTCCTGGGACCAGGCCAGCGTGTCGCTGACGGCGTCGAACAGCTCAAACAGTTCCTCGGCGATGTCGACGTGCGGACTGCTCAGGACGACATTGAGTACGCCACGGCCATCGGGTACGGGAATGAGGGTCTGCATGACAACGGCGTCGATCGGCACCCCGTCCGGCTCAGGCCGCTCAACCCCGCGAATGCGCACGGCCCGGCCAGCCTGCATCTCGACAATCGTCACGGTGCGCCAGGAAGATCTACCGTCCGCCGGCGCCATGGCGGTGACCTGGCCGGCGATCGCCTCAACCGTGTTGTCCGCGACGTTCGGCGCGCCATCGGTATGGAACACCATCATGCTGGCCACCAGACCGTCGGAACCCTCCACCAGTTCAGCGGTGGCCGCGCAGTAAACAGCCCCCTGCCGCTCGGCCCGCTCGGCGATCTCCCGCAACAGCTTGAGCAGCGCCGACCGCTGTGGCCGCAGCTGCGGGAGTGCCGCGAGCCGAGCGTCAACCAGCCGCGCGAGGTCACCGGTACGGGTGGCTCGCCACACGTCGAACTCGAACCAGGAGGCCGGCACCCGGAGCGTGAACCAGGTGGGCGCGCCCGTGGCCGTCTTACCGTTGGCAGCCGCGCTCATACCGCGCCACCCGCCACCACCGGCGAAGCGGACGCATGGGTATCCGGACGTGCTGATTCAGCGCTCGCGGGCGCGGTTGACGTGAGCACACCGGCAAGGCCGGAATCCACATCGAGCGCGCCCTCAGCCAACCCGCGAAGCAGGCCGGACGCCCGCTCCAACAACTTGTCAAGCGAATTACGGCTGTCCGATGACTGGGTGACGAAATGACGCAGCGCCGTCTCGACCTCGTCGGAGCCGGTCACGCCGTGCAGGCCGTCGAAGACCGCGCCGAGAGAGGCAAGCGTGCCGCGGATGTCCGCCAACTCGCCGGACACCTGCCGGGCGACCTCGGGATCGCCCCCGAAGATACTCGCCACCACTTCATCACCCCTTTCACAACCACGCGCATCGCAGATGGAACCACACACCTATCAGGTGGTTCCACTCGGGCATGCGCTGGAGTGGACGCATCGTGGGCTACACAACCACATGCGCGGGGCGGGGTCAGACAAGTCAGCGACAATCGAAGCATCACCAGGACCGTTCATCGGGGATACCGGGATTTCCGGCGGACGTGGCTGGCGGCTTCAATGCCACTCAGCGGAAATCCCTCCGCGGCCCCGCGGGCATCCGCGCGGCCTGATGCCCGCGCTGCGCCGATCGACCAGTACCGCCGGTCAGCTGGTCTCGTCCTCGCCCTTGAGTTCGACGATCACATAGCTGGTGAAGGCCGCCTTGCAGTCGGCGGCGCCCGCCGTGTAGCCCGAGACATCCCTGAGGATGACGATGAGGTCCTCGAAGACTTTGCCGTTGGTCAGCGCGTCCCGCGACTCCTGCGCGAGCCTGGCGACTTCCACGACGCTTCCCTTGCATCCGCTCGCCACCGTCTGGATGGCGCTGTCGTACCGTTGGATGGTCGCCAGGCTCGGGTCCACCTCGCCGTCGAGCACGGCGAGCCGGTAGCCGGGCGTGTTCGGGGGCGGCGTCTCCTCAGGGGCTGTGCCTTCCCCGCCGCACCCTGCCACCAGCGCGACGGCCACCAGCGCCGCCGCCCACCATGTCCGCATTCGCCCCTCCAAGTCCGGTGGGCAGCTTAGCGGGTCGCCGCCGGGATCCGGGCTCGGACACGGCAGGACGCGCGGGCAGGTGGCTTTCGCCGCGTCGACCGATACTTGGGGCCGGGGACAGGAGGTGAAACCCGGCGTACGACGAGGCCCAGGCGGGTTGTGATCTCGCCGTTGGTTGTCCAACGTCTGGAAGGAGGACGCTTCGTGCCGGCCATCACCGCGCAAGCCCTCACCAAGGTGTACAAGACCCGCGCCGGCCTGGTGCGCGCGCTCGACGGCCTCGATCTGGAGGTCGCCGAGGGCACGATCCTCGGGCTGCTCGGCCCCAACGGCGCGGGCAAGACCACCACCGTTCGCATCCTGGCCACGCTGCTGCGACCCGACAGCGGCCGGGCGACGGTACTCGGTCATGACGTGGTACGCGACGCACAACGGCTGCGCCGGCTCGTCGGCCTGTCCGGGCAGTACGCCGCCGTCGACGAGAATCTCACCGGTGCCGAGAACCTGTGGATGTTCGGCCGGCTTTACCAGCTGCCGGGCCGTACGGCCCGCAGCCGCGCTGGCGAGCTTCTCGAGCAGTTCGGGCTGTCCGACGCGGCGGACAACGTCGTCAAGACCTACTCCGGGGGGATGCGCCGCCGCCTTGACCTCGCCTCCGCCCTCATCGGCCACCCGCGGCTGCTTTTCCTCGACGAACCGACCACCGGGCTCGATCCACGCAGCCGACTGTCGATGTGGAACGCCATCCGCGACCTCGTCCGCAAGGGCTCAACGCTGCTGTTGACAACGCAGTACCTGGAGGAAGCCGACGCACTTGCCGACGTCGTCGCCGTGGTCGACGCCGGTAAAATCATCGCTCGTGGCACAGCCGCTGAGCTCAAGTCGCAGATCGGCGGCGAACGGATCGAAATCGTTGTGAACGACCCAGCGGACCTCGTCCAGGCCCGCCACATCATCTCCCGCCACTGTGTCGCCGACGCCACCGTTGATGAACGGGCAAAACGCCTGACCGCGCCCGCCGACGGCGGTACGCGCAAGCTCGCCGCTGTCATTCGCGCCCTTGACGAGGCCGGGATCGTGCTGGACGACTTCGGGCTGCGCCGGCCGACACTCGACGACGTGTTCCTCACGCTCACCGGCCATGCCACGCGGTTGGAGCCTGCCGACGGCGGCAACGAGGCTCATCCGGATCATGATGCCCCTACCGCCGCGGCGGTGGGACGAACCTCATGACCGGTCTCGTCGGCCCCGACCACCCAGGCCACCAGGCGGCTGATTCTCTTGTCGCACGTTCATGGCCACCGTGGCGGCCAGCGCGCGGCTCTGCCGCTGGCACGTCGGTCGTGGCCGACTCGCTGGTCGTCGCCTGGCGCAATCTGAAGCGGATCCCACGCATCCCCGAGCTGGCGGTCTTCGCGATCCTGCAGTCAGTGATGTTCGTGCTGCTTTTCTCCTTCGTGTTCGGTGGAGCGATCCCGCTGCCGGGAGGCGGCTCCTACCGCGAGTACCTCATGGCGGGAATCTTCGCCCAGACGCTGACCTTCGCGGCCGCGACCACCGCCATCGGCATCACCGACGATCTCGCCAAAGGGCTGATCGACCGCTTCCGCTCGCTGCCGATGAGCCGTTCGGCCTTCCTGACCGGACGCACCGTCTCCGACGTCATCTACAACGCCGCGATTCTCGCGGTACTCATGATCACAGGCCTCATCGTCGGCTGGCGGGTACGCAACGGACTCGTCGACTTCCTCGCGGCCGTGGCTCTCGGGCTCCTGTTCGCCTACGCGATGGCCTGGGTCGGAGTCTGGCTCGGGCTGCTGGTGCCGACTGTCGAGGTCGCCCAGCAGGTGGCGTTCACCGCGATCTTCCCGATCACGTTTCTGTCCAATGCGTTCGTCCCCGTCCAGACGCTGCCCGGTGTGCTGCAGCCGGTGGCGGAATGGAATCCGGTGAGCACTCTGACCGCATCGATGCGGGCGCTGTTCGGTAATCCGAACCCCTTCGGCAGCGGGGACTTCCCTACGGAGCATCCGATACTGGTCACCGTGATCTGGGTCGCGGTGCTCGTCACGCTCTTCGGATCGCTGAGCGTCCGCCGTTACCGGGCCATGTCCCGTTGAGAGCGTGTTTGAGACCGGGCTTTCGATCAGCGAGCCGGAATGACGATCTCAAACGCGCTCTAAACGGTGGCCCCACCCCGAATCCATCCGAGGAAACTCGGACTTGTCACCGCCTATCATGGGCGCGGGGAAATCAAAGTGGCCTGCGCCAGTCCCTGGGCTGGAGATCGTGAAACGGATCCTGTCGATGAGGGGTCTGCCGTCTTCGGGGGAGTGCGCGAAGGAGTTGCCTCCGGCGACGGCATGGTGGACGGTGTCCGCACCGGCGTAGCCGTCGGCGGCGTACTCGGGCTCGCGGGAGCCGCTGTCGCCAACAGCGCACAGGGCTGGGCCGATGGCGCGGATGACGCAACGTGCGTGCTGGCCGCCGTCGCGGACCCGGCCTGGCATGGAACGCCGGTCGCAACCGCGGCGGGCGAAGCGGCGGCAGGCGAACCGGCGGCAGCCGGTGATGTCGACGGCTCAGCGGCCTTCGGCGCGGGCGGCAGCACCCTGACCTGCTGCGTTGCGTACTTCGGCGCGGACTTCGCCTGTTGGACGTTTTGGATCCGGATGCCGTGCACGTTGTTCCGCAGGTTCAGGGTCACGACGTTCCGGTTGGTCGTGATGCTCGAGTCACCGTCCAACACGAAGCGAAGCTTGTCTGGCAGGTGAATGCCGTAGAAGCTGTCCATCGCCACGCCACGGACGGGATGCCGGATGACGAGCAGGGTCCCGTCCGACGGAGCGTGAATGTTCTTCGCCCCGGACACCTGGAGCCTGAAGGTCCCCAGTGGAGTCACAATCTGCGAACTTGCACTTAAAGTAATTGATCCATCGCTGGAAATCGCGAGCTCGACCGGGAGAAACGGGAGTTGAACTGTGCCCGTGACCAGGCAGCCGGCAAGAGGTAGCACAAGCGCAAGCGCCGCGGCAACTACTTTCCCAACACCAAAGAACCAACGGCTGAACAATTGACGACCGAGCGACCGATGCATGACCTACCCCCGTAGCACTGCTCGGCCCACCACGCCCGATGGTCCGCACCGAGACGATAAAACACGGAGGTGACACAACACGAGTCCGATTTCCGACTGATACCTCACGGGCCCACGGGTTGCTGCAAGGCCTTGCAGCAGATCATCTAATCCGGGTAGTCTGGGCAGTTACACGATTTCCGGCCATCCTCCTCTCCGCCCAAGGCTGACCAGCACGGCCAATCAGCCTCAGGCAGGGCAGGGGGTGCACCCGGCGGCGGCCAGTCCGCCGGTTTCGGATGTGCGTCGTCCTCATGCCGGCTTCGACGTGGACGAGTACCCCCGGATATCCGGATGGAGCGGTTGCCCTCACCGCGTCCGAACGCGGCCAAGAACGTCGATCATTACCATGCGACCGACAGTGACCAGGGCACGTCTGCATGCCGAGATCTTTACAAGCTAGCCATTATCGGCCCGTTGAACGGCTGGGGAGAGGGCGGGGAATCTCCGTCAGACGAAGAATCTTTGCGGTCGCGGCCATCGTCCGTGCCGCGAGTTCTGGCTTGTCGGAAAGTCGCTGGCCAAAAGTCGGGATCATTTCGCTCAAGGCTACCTGCCAGGCGGCATAACGCTCGGGGAAGCATCGTTCAAGCAGATCAAGCATGATCGGAACCGCGGTTGAGGCCCCGGGGGAAGCGCCGAGAACCCCGGCGATGGTACCGTCGCGCGAGGCGACCACCTCTGTTCCGAACTGCAGGATCCCGCCCTTTTGTGGATCTTTCTTGACAATCTGCGCCCGCTGCCCAGCCGTGATGATCCGCCAGTCCTTGGCCATGCCGCCGGGGACGAACTGCCTGAGCTCCTCGATCTTCTTCTTCCGCGTCGCGGTCAGCGCGTTCAGCAACAGCGCGACCAGGGCTATGTTGTCTCTCGCCATGGCGATCAAAGGCATTATGTTATGCCGGCGGATGGACTTCGGCATGTCAAACACGGAGCCGTGCTTGAGGAACTTCGGGCTCGATCCGGCGTAAGGGCCGAACAGAATCGATGCCTTCCCGTCGACGATTCTGGTGTCAAGGTGCGGCATCGACATCGGCGGCGCGCCGATCGGCGCCTTGCCGTATACCTTCGCCTGGTGCCGGGCGACGAGCTCCGGGTTGTCGGTGCGGAGGAACTGGCCGCTGATGGGCAGCAGGGCGAATCCGCTGGCCTCGGGTATGCGTGATTTCTGCAATACTTTCAGCGCCCATCCACCCGCGCCAACGAACACGAAGCGCGCGGTTATGTCCTTTGTTTTCCCACTCATCCGGTGGTACACCCGCAACCGCCAGCTGCCGTCCGGAGCCTGGGTGAGGCTCCTGATCTCCTGGTTCAGGTGGATCCTCACCCCAGCCGACTCCAGCGCGCCAAAGAGCTGCCGGCTCAGCGCGCCGAAGTTGACATCGGTGCCGGACACCTCACGGGTCGCGGCAATCGGCTCGCCGGGCTTGCGCTGTTCGATCAACAACGGCGCCCAGCGCTCGATCACGGCCGGGTCGTCACTGAATTCCATGGCCGCAAACAACGGCTGGGTCCGCAACGCTTCGTACCGTCGGCGGAGGAAGTCGACGTCCGCCGCCCCCCGGACGAAGGTCATGTGCGGCATCGAATTGATGAACGTTCCCGGATCAGTGATTGTGCCGTCTTCCACAAGATGCGACCAGAACTGGCGGCTCACCTGGAACTGTTCATTGATGGTGACGGCCTTCCGGACATCGATGCTGCCGTCCGGGAGCTCACTGGTGTAGTTCAGCTCACAAAGCGCCGCATGACCGGTGCCCGCGTTGTTCCATGGATCCGAACTCTCCTCGGCCACTCCGGGCAGTCTTTCGTACACATCGATCGACCAGTCCGGCTGAAGTCTGTGCAGTAGGGTACCGAGTGTGGCGCTCATGACTCCCGCGCCTATGAGGACGACATCGGTTGTCTGGCGGGCGCTATACGTGGTGAGCGACTGCGGATTCATGTGGCTCTCGGCCTTCTTTCGCGATTCTCGTACCTGACACAAGTCCATCCCACGAGTCGGCTATACGCAGTGAGAATTGAATCTGTGAGGCCTGAATCACGCGGCTGAATGGCCCTGCCGTCCCCAGGCCCACTGCCTGCCGTGAGCACCATCCGATGTTCTACCGGCATGTCTGCCTGGTGAGCTGGGCTGACGGCCTACGGCGGAATCATCCGCCGGCCACCGATGATATTCGGAGACAGAATTTTTACACACCGCTAACCTGATGCTTTCACGAAGGATTCAGCCCGAGGTGGCGACGGCGTGGGTACATAGGCCGGAGGGCCTGCTGGCGGAGGGAAAACGGCGGCCAGCCGGGCGTCGTCCAGCCGGCGTGCACTGGGCACATTGGCAGGGCACCCGCGACAGATCCATGATCAATTAA
>NZ_CAKJTP010000173.1:0-6173 GCF_917627335.1 Protofrankia sp. CiT1
TCTGCCCCACCTTGCCACCGCCAGAAATCCGACTGAACCATCGCAAAATGAACGAGATGCTCTCTTAGAGTGAGTTTGATCAAGATCTGCTGACCTATCGGAAGTTTTGTCCTCCAGCCCGTCGAGCCGGTTTTGCGCAGATTCGAGGAGGATCACGAGCTTCGTACCCGGTGCGACGGGATACGAAGTACCGTTTTTGTCCTATAAAACCCGTTTGATCGTGAACCGTGTTACTCCCAGTAGCCGAAACATGTTGATCACGAGGTTGGTGATAGCGGCCCACAGCTGGGGGTTGTCGCCGGTACGGAGCAGGGAGGCATCCTCGCGCCAGATGACATCCCGTAGCCAATGTGTGTGCTCGACGGTCCAGTGGCTGCGGACGTGGGCGAGCAGGTCGGCGGGGGTGGCCTCATGAGCGGCGAGGCTGGTGATGGACAGGACAGCCTCGGTCCTGGTCCGCCAGGCGCCGCCGCGCCATTCGGTGACGGAGCGTTCGACGAGCACAGCGCGGGCGGCATCAACCATCCCGTGGCCGGCGGGCATCGGCAGGTGGCGCAGGGTACGGGTCTCGAGCCGGCCATGGCTGTGCTCCTGAGTCGCGGCCGTGACCGGGGTAGTCAGCCAGGGCAGGGCGTCGAGCAGGGCGAACAGGCGGGGCTGGTTACCCCGGACCGGCAGCAGGTAGTGCGCCAGCTTCATCCGGCGCAGGTAGAGGGTGTTCGCCACGTTCGTCTGGAGAGCGTCAGCCGTTATCACCACGTCACGCAGCGGTAGCGGTTCGAGGAGTGAGGCGACGTGCCTGACCTCGGTGGTCGTATTCTCCACCCGCTGTTGGGCGACCAGCATGCGCAGAGCGTGGACGACCGAGCCGAGCAGGTGCACCCTGGGCATCCCGCCGCGTTTCGCGCCGCGGGACTCCTTCCCGTCGACCGCGACGGCCTGCTGGCCGGCCTGGTAGGAGGCCTCGACCCGCACCGCCGGGTCGACGAACGGGTGAGTCGGAGCGAGCCGGACACGGCCGTCCGGGTCGGTCTCGCGTAGCGCGTCCGCCCGCGACCGCCGGCACCGCCGCGCTGGCTGAGCCGTTTCGGCGGGCTCGGTGGGTGGCGCCGCGGGTCGGGGTGGGCAGGCCAGGGCCCGCGCGACGGCCCAGCCGGAGATCGCCGCCTCGAACTCGACGACGTCGACGTGTTCGTCGAGCCGGTCGAGGGTCGCCGTCGACAGGACGACGTACTGGCGGGTCAGATACGGACAATCGTGACAGTCCGTCCACTGGGGCTTGTGGCGGTCTCTGAGCCCAGCTTGGTGGCGACGCGTTTGCGTTCGGCGGGTCGCTGGTCAAAGATCACGAGGTGGCCGGCGGAGAGGCCGAGGCGGAGCAGGTAGCAGTCCAACTGGCTGACGCCGGCCTTCGTCGGATCCTTGTCGCCGGGCCGGTGGGTCTTGACCTCGAGAGCTTCGCGCTGGACGGCGGGTCTGCCGTCGGGTTCGGTGTAGGTCCAGCGGATGAGCAGGTCGAGTGCGCCGCGTCCGACGCCGTATTCGCGGTCCACGAAGCCGCTTCCATTGATGGCGCGGTCGAGGTAGCCGAGCAGGGTGACGTGGGGGGTCACTTCGCGGTAGGGCTCGTCGGCTTCGAGGATGTCCTCGGTCCGGTGCCAGAAGTCGGTGAATCGGGTGAGCAGGCCGGGCAGGTCGAGTCGGCCGTCGGGGAGTATGAACGAGCGGGGCCGGGGCGCGCCGAGAATCCCCTCGAAGAGACCGTCGGCAAGGACTCGCGTGATGACGTTCCGGTAGATCGGATTGGCTATTTCGACCGTTGTCGCGGTTCGTCGGATCAGTCCCAGGTCGGTGGTGTAGGCGAGGTCGTCGGCGAACGGGTCGAACCTGACCTGCGTGCCGGCGAGGATGGGCTCGATGATCCGTCTGACGCGGGAGTCACGGAGCTTGTCGAGTAGGGAGTCCAAGTGGGTCTCACGGGCGACCGTGATCCGTTCGGCGGCCTCGTCGACATGCTCGCCTGTGATCGTCACCGTCGTTGGCACCTTGATGCGGTTGACGATCTCGTATGCGAGGGCGTTGACCAACCATGGCTGGCCCATCGTCAGTGCGTAGGCGTACTCGACGGCCTGTGAGGTGAACCGTTGGCCGGTGTCGGTGGTGTGTTGTCCATAGAGGGCGCGGACCTCGTCGATGGTGAAGTCACTCAGCCGCAGCGACGTCACCGCGATGTTGAACGGGCTTGGCGATGTCAGCCTGGTCGGGTCGCCGCCTGCGGCGATCTTGTAGTCGCGGATGTCGCGCAGGCCACAGAGCGCCACGGACGCGGGAAAGCCGGTGGGGCGGTCAGCGAAGCCGTCCCGCAGTTGGCGAAGCACGCTGAGCATCGTGCGCCCCGCGAGAGAGTCGATCTCGTCGAGGAAAAGAACGAGTGGTCGCGGGCAGGCCTCCGCCCAGGCGGCGAATGCGTCCGAGAGGAGCACTTCGTCCCAGCTGTCCGGCCATGGCGGCGGACGCAACTCGGCGGGCAGGTTGGTTCGTGCTGCGCGACGGGCACGGCCGAGGATCGCACGGGTGGCCGCGCCGACGTCATCCGGCCAGGGCTGTCCGGCCTCCATTGACAGCACCACTGCCGCGTGGCGCCCACTCGTGGTCAGTTCGGCGGCTAGTGCCCGTAGCGCCGTTGTCTTGCCCGATTGGCGGGGGGCGTGAATAACAAAATATTTCTTGTCCTCGACGAGATCTGGAACTTCCGGGAGCCGTGCCGGGGCTGGGATCATGTAATGATCGATCGGCACGCACGGTCCAGTCGTGTTGAACGAGCGAGTCATCACCCACCACCCTCCGGTCCGTCGCGCTCCACTGATCGCAACTTTACGGAACCGCGGTGGGCATCGCCTCGCGAGCGGCGAGGACGTGCTCGATTCCGAGCTGCTCCGTCAGGCGCGTCAACGCCGGACGGAGCAGCTGGAGCGGTACTCCTGCGGCTCGGATAGCCGTCAGTACCATCCCCTCGGCCAGCCGATGACGGGCGGCAGATCCGGCGCGTCCCGTGCGCACGGGCGCGATCTTGGCACGGACTAGCCGAACGCCCTTGGGGCTAGCCGGCAGGCGCATCCGGAGACCCGTCCCTCGATCGTCGCAAGTCGGCTATCGAGGTGGCTCACGCGACCGTGAGAGTTCGACACGGCGTCGCAGCGAGCCGGTGCGCTACATGGTGTGGCTGCGTGACGTACGCGACTTTCCGCAAGTTCTGCGACGCTATTTACCATCCGTGTCTGGATGCGACGGTGGGTCGTCCGTATGCGCTGTACGTCCACGGGAACAATGACACAACCGGCGCGGTGTGGGCCCTCGAGCCAACTGTGACCGGCCCGCCCTGGAAGCGTCTACGTAACCCGGTGGCCGTACTTGGCGCCCCGGATGCCGCTACTCACGTTTCGCCACGTCGACGAAGCGGGAGCTGCGGCGCCGGAGCGCAACGATGATCATCCTGGCTGGGATGGTGCGCGGTGGGCGATGGGCCTGCCGGTGGCGCGCTCTGTCGGGCTGATCCGCTCGAGCTTGGTCCAGCCGCGCCAGCCGCGTTCGTGGAGCCGCTCCATGAGCTGACGGGCGATCGGCACCGAGTGGAGGAAGACCGAGTCGAGGAGCTCCGCGAGCGCGTCGGTCATCTCCTGGTTGTGGCTCTCCCATCCCTCGTCCTCGGCGGCTTCGAGAGAGGCGACGAGCCGGTCGGCCACGGCCGCCACCCGCGGGTCGTCCATCTCCCAGTAGATCATCGCGGCGAAATCGCGGTAGAGTGCGACCGTTGCCGGGTCGTCGAGCTGCTGCTTCTTCAGCTTCACATAGGACGACACGTGCTCCGGGAGCTGGGCGGCTACCAGGATCCAGGCGTCCCGCTCGCCCTCGATCATCAGGTCCGGCAATCCGAGTTCGCGCAGCCGGTCGAGGTATGCCACCGCCTCCGGCGGCAGGGCCAGGCTGTCCCCGGCTGCCAGCTGCGCGATCCGCGCGCGGTGCCGTTGCCGCTCCTTGATCTCCGCGCGTAGGCGCCGGTCGATGTCCGCGACGGCCGCGGTGAACTCCCGCTCGCCCGCGGCCAACAGCTCGCGGACGTGCGCGAGCGGCACACCGGCTTCGGCAAGAGTGCGGATCCTGATGAGTTCGACGACGGCATGGGCGTCGTAGCGCCGGTAGCCGGAATGGTCGCGCTCCGGCTCCGGCAGGAGGCCTTTGGCGTGGTAGTGCCGCACCGCGCGCACGGTGACGCCGGCGTACGACGCCAGCTGACTGATCGTGAGCACCGCACCAGTCTCCTATGTCGCGGGCACGCGGAGGAACAGCCGACGTGACCAGAGGTAGCCGAGCAGCGCGATCAGGATGCACCAGCCGATCGCGAGCCACCGGTCGGAGCCTGTCGGAGCGCCCGTGACGAGGGCGCGGAGGGTATTGATCATCGGGGTGAACGGCTGGTGCTCCGCAAACTGGCGCAGCCCGGCCGGCATCGCGTCGGTCGGTACGAAGCCGCTGCTGACGAACGGCAGAATCATCAGGAACAGCGGGGTGTTGCTGGCCGTCTCGACGCTGTCCGCGGCCAGGCCCATGCCGACGGTCAGCCAGGTGAGCGCGAATGCGATGAGAATCAACAGCCCGATCGCGGCGAGCCAGCCGAGCGGACCGGCGTCGGAGCGGAACCCGAGGAGGAAGGCGAACGCCGTCACGATCACCACGGCGCATCCGGTCCTGATGACAGCACCCAGCACGTGACCAGTGAGCACCGACAGCCGGGCGATGTTCATCGTACGGAACCGGGCGATGATCCCGGTGGTCATGTCGGTCGCGGTCGAGATCGCGGTGCCGAGCGCGATGCTGGCGATGGTCATGAACAGGATGCCCGGCATGATGAATGCGAGGTAGTCGCCGCGGTTTCCGCCGCCCTCGTGGCCCGGCAGGCCGGCCCCCAGGGTCCCGCCGAACACGTACACGAACAGCAGCAGGAACAGGATCGGTTGCGCGACCAGCATGATCGACAGCGAAGGGTAGCGGCGGATGTGGCGCAGGTTGCGCCGCAGCATCGTCATCGAGTCACGGACGGTGTAGGTGCCGCTCATGCGGGGATCTCCTCGGCCGCGGACGCCTCGGCCGCGTGGCCGGTGAGCGCGAGGAACACGTCGTCGAGGTCGGCCGAGGTGACCGTCAGGCCGGCGACGCGATCGTCGTCGAGGGTATCGAGCAGGCGGCGCAGCCCGGCGATGCTGCCGTCGCCCGGCAGCCGCAGGGTGAGCGCCTCGGTGTCGGTGCTGGCCTGCGGGTTCACCGACGCCGCGGCGGCCAGCCCCGCGGTGTCGGTGAACCGCACCGACACGCATCCGCCGGGCACCCGCCGTTTCAGTTCCGCGGCCGTGCCCTCGGCGACCAGGCGACCGTTGTCGAGGACGCCGATCCGGTCGGCCAGCTGGTCGGCCTCCTCGAGGTACTGCGTCGTCAGCAGCACCGTCACGCCGTCGGCGACCTGCTCGCGCACGATCGCCCACAGGTTGCGACGGCTGCGCGGGTCGAGACCGGCCGTCGGCTCGTCAAGGAAGATTATTTGAGGCCGGGCGATGAGTGTCATCGCCAGATCCAGCCGTCGTTTCATGCCGCCCGAGTAGGTCTGTGCCCGCCGGTCAGCCGCGTCAGCAAGGTCGAAACGCGTCAGCATCATGGTCACGGCAGCCGTCGCGGCCGCTCGGTCCAGATGCGTCAGGTCGGCCATCAGCCGCAGGTTCTCGCGGCCGGTGAGCAGCGTGTCGATCGCCGAGAACTGCCCGGTGGCACCGATCACGGCACGCACTCCAGCGGGCTCGCGCCGTACGTCGAAGCCGGCGACGCGGATCTCGCCGTCACCGGGGGCCAGCAAGGTGGAGAGGATGTTGACGATGGTCGTCTTGCCGGCGCCGTTGGGCCCGAGGAGCGCGTAGACGGTGCCTTGCGGGACGGTCAGCTCGACGCCGTCCAGCACGGCGTGCTCGCCGTAGGACTTGGTGAGTCCGGCGACCTCGATCGCGGGGTTGGTAGCGGTCATATCGCCATGCTGGAAGCCTGACGTAGGGTCAAGGTCAAGCCGGTTGCCTCAGAAAACCCTTCTGGACAGCTTGACGAGATCCACCGTCGCCCTTCCTCGTGCCGCT
>NZ_CAKJTP010000173.1:6609-8021 GCF_917627335.1 Protofrankia sp. CiT1
GGGTTATCCGTTCGGCCCGCCGCGAGCGTCACACCGCGGATACAAGCCGCCGTCAGTCCGCGATCGTGAGGATCTCTGAAAGCGGCCGGCGCGGGGCTGGTTCGCCCAGGACACCGCCGGGCAGCGGCGGGCCGAGTCGAATGACCATCTGCACGGTGCCGGTGCTGCGCAGAATCTCGCGCAGCGTGACGCGGATCGCGTCGATGTCCTGCGCGTGCCCGATCGGGCACGCGGGCACGCCGAGGGCGGTGGCCGTCAGCAGCACTCGGGCGAGCGCCTGGCCCGCCGTCATCCGATCGATAGGACGGTCGGCGGCGGTGCCGAGCACCGCGACGGCGTTCTGGCCGTCCCGCCTGTCGCCCGCAAGCGGCGTCGGGCCTGTCGCGAGATGATCGTCGTCACCGGTGTCGTCCAGCGTGGCCAGCCAGGCACCTTCGAGCCCGGCGGCATCCTGGAGCGCTGCCACCGCCCCGGTCATGTCGGTTGTGGGCTCGATCGGCCCGCGGCCCGCGTGTCCCGCGTGTCCCAGGTAGGCCGCGGCGCCAAGCGACCGCTCCCAGCAGTCAGCCGGCTTGGCCGCGTTGACGCGGATGGTCGCGAGCGGCTCCTTGCCGGCGAGATCCCGGTGGAGGCCGCCATAGCCGGGCCCGCCCGGCAGAACGACGACATCCGGGACGAACCCGCGCAGGCGCAGCGCGATCCGGGCGTAATACAGTGCGGCGCCACAGCTGATCAGCAGTTGCCGGCCGTCGGGGTCGACGGCACCCAGGAGCCGCGAGGGATCCGCGAACAGATCCAGGCGCCTGTCCCCGACCAGCCAGTGCCAAGGCTGCGTGTCATGGATCGATGGCGCGTACGAGGCCGCTGTGACAACTGCTTCGATCTCTTCGCGAAAAGATGTCAGGGCGGTCGCTCGCATGGTCTTCACCCGTTCCCCTCGTTGCCTGATCCCGTCACGCTGTCGCCTTGCTTGTTCCCCGTCCGTCTCCGTTTCCTCCTGATCCTTCGCCGGCGGCCGGGGCACGGTCCTCGTGCGGTCCGGCCCTCGGGGGCGTCAGCGCCGGAGGCCGCGGGTAGGCCGGTGGACGTGTCGCGGACGTCCTGGGTTGGCCAGATCTTCATCCGCTGCCTATGCGTAGCCGTCTGAGCACGGAAAGAAATTTTTACAAACTGCTTGCGATCATGAAATTTCATCGTTCCGTCGTGTATGTTTTCTCTTGCCGGCGGAAAGCCGGGAGACACCGCGGCCAAAACGCCGCAGTGGCCCCCATCCACGGTCCGGGCACCTTAACAGGGATGCTCGGGGTGCTTCGCCAGGCAACTGCCGACCAACTCGGCGCTGTTTGACTCGGCGATACTCCATCGGTAGGTTGCAACAACCGCTCCGGGCGGGCGCTGAAAAGGCGTAGCCC
>NZ_CAKJTP010000174.1:0-7507 GCF_917627335.1 Protofrankia sp. CiT1
ATTTGGGGTTAGACGTAGCGTTCGAGGATGCTGGACTCGGCGAGCCTGGACAGCCCCTCACGAACGGCTCTGGCGCGCGCGGCGCCGATACCCTCGACGGTCTGCAGGTCGTCCACGCCGGCCGCAAGCAGTTTCTGCAGGGTGCCGAAGTGGTCGACGAGCCGGTCCACGACCGTCCGGGGCAGTCGTGGCACCTTGGCCAGCATCCGATACCCGCGGGGACTGATCTGGCCGTCGAGTACATCCGCGCCCCCAGGGAAGCCGAGCGCGCGGGCGAGCACGGTCAGATCCAACAAATCGGTCGGTGACATCGCGGAGAGCCGGGCGAGAATCTCGGCGGCGGTGCCCACCTTGCCTCCGGAGGGCAGATAATCGCGGACGGTGAGTTCCCGTTCGGTTTCCACCCCTGCCATCAGCTCCTCGAGCTGGAGGGACAGCAGCCGGCCGTCGGTACCGAGTTCGACGACGTAACCTTCGATCTCGTCGGCGATCCGCCGAACCATTTCCAGGCGTTGGCTGACGGATATCGCGTCGCGGACGGTGACGAGATCTTCGATTTCCAGGGCGGACAGCGTGCCGGCAACCTCGTCCAGCCGCATCTTGTAGCGTTCCAGAGTCGCCAGCGCCTGGTTGGCCCGGGACAGGATGGCGGCTGAGTCATCGAGGACGTAGCGCCGGCTGGCCACGTACAGCGCGATGATCCGCATCGACTGGCTGACCGAGATCACCGGATACCCGCTCTGCTTGGCCACCCGTTCGGCCGTGCGGTGCCGGGTACCGGACTCCTCGGTGAAGATGGTCGGGTCAGGCACCAGGTGCACGGCTGCCCGTACGATTCGTTGCAGGTCCGACGACAGGACGATCGCGCCGTCCATCTTCGCGAGCTCGCGCAACCGGGTGGCGGAGAACTCGACGTCGAGCTCGAAGCCACCGGTACAGATGCCCTCGACCGCCTTGTCGTGCCCAAGAACGATCAGGCCGCCGGTATGGCCGCGGAGGATGCGCTCAAGCCCATCCCGGAATGGGGTTCCTGGGGCGACAGCGGCCAGTGTCGCCCGGAAGGTGTCATCCCCGGGTGGTCCTGCCATCTGGCTCCCTCGGTATCTCGGCGTTCCGCCGTGGTGATGGTATCGGGCGGGCTGCTTTGCCATGCCGTTCCCATGGCATTGTAGTTGAATATGATTTTGTAGTTAAATTTTTGGTCACTGTGATTTTCATTTATTATCACCATACATATGCTGTATTGCGCTGTTCAGGTCGCACACTTCGATCGTTGTCATGCCCTCGGGCGCCGGACCCGCGTCCGGGGGGACGAGGGCCCATCGGAAACCGAGCCGGGACGCGGCCGTCAGACGCCGGCGGACCGCGCCCACCGACCGGACCTCGCCGGCCAGGCCCACCTCGCCGACAGCGATGAGGTTCGCGGGAATGGGGCGGTCCTCAACGCTGCTGATCGTGGCCAGCGCGACGGCGAGATCGGCGGCCGGCTCGGCTAGCCGGACCCCACCGACGGTAGCCGCGTACACGTCCGATCTGCCAAGTTGGAGCCGGCCACGGCGCTCAACGACAGCGAGTATCATTGCCACTCTGGCCGAGTCCAGCCCGGAAACGGCCCGTCGCGGCACTGCCGCCGTGCAGCTTGCCACCAGCGTCTGTACCTCAGCAACCAGCGGACGGCGGCCTTCGACCGTGACCGTCACGCAGGTGCCGGCGACGCCGTCCACGGGTCCGCCGTCATGCCAGCGGGACAGGAACAGCCCGCTCGGATCCGCGATGCCGCGGATACCACCGTCGCCCATCTCGAAGCAGCCGACCTCGTCGGAGGGGCCGAAACGGTTCTTGCTCGCCCGGACCAGGCGTAGTGACGAATGCCGCTCGCCTTCGAAGTGCAAAACGACATCAACCAGGTGTTCCAGCAGCCGCGGTCCGGCGACCGCGCCATCCTTGGTCACGTGGCCGACGATCACACATGCCATGTTCAGCGCCTTTGCCGCGCGGATCAGTGCCGCGGTGACCTCGCGGACCTGTGTGACCCCGCCGGCTGCCCCCTCAGCGGTGGCGGTGGTGATGGTCTGTACCGAGTCGACCACCAAAAGTTCGGGACGAACTTCGTCGACGTGGGTGAGCAGAGCCTCCAGGTCGGTCTCCGCGGCGACCCACAGATCGGGGTGTACCGCTCCCGTCCGCCCGGCGCGCAGCCGGACCTGAGCCGTTGACTCCTCACCGGTGACCACGAGCGCCCGAGCGCCCGATGCGGCACTGCGCGCCGCGACCTCAAGCAGCAACGTGGACTTACCGACACCCGGCTCCCCGGCCAGCAGGACGACTGCTCCGGGAACGAGGCCGCCACCGAGTACTCGATCGAGTTCGGTGACCCCGGTGGGCCGGCTGCGAGCCGTCGTGATGTCAACCGCGGACATGGGGCAGGCAGGGGCCGTGATCGTCGCGGTCGACCGGGCGAGGCCACGCCCGCCCGACCGGTGGGTTGAGCGGACCGCGGGAGCCTGGGCCTCGATCGTCCCCCAGGTGTTGCAGCGTGGGCACCGGCCTGCCCATTTGACCGACTCCGTACCGCAC
The DNA here is from genome assembly GCF_917627335.1 of Protofrankia sp. CiT1. Classification (NCBI taxonomy): domain Bacteria; kingdom Bacillati; phylum Actinomycetota; class Actinomycetes; order Frankiales; family Frankiaceae; genus Protofrankia; species Protofrankia sp. CiT1. Next base: position 2,578 of record NZ_CAKJTP010000174.1, read on the forward strand.
CCACTGCACCGGAAACCGCCCGATGCCGCTCGGGAGGACGTGCCCGATGCGTTCGGACGGGGAACGGGAGGCCGGGATGACATGGCCCGCACCGTATCGGGACGGTCCGACAACCACCATGGGGCAGTTGCCGAGCGGCCCTGTCAGGCTGCCGACGATGTCAGTCGGCCGACGTCAGCCGGACCGGCATCGCCGGCAGTGACCGAACAGCGCTGGCCGGTGGCCGATCGCGTGTTCTCCGGCTGCCGGACGATCAGCCGGTGGCGCCGGCCGGGTGCGTCGTGCCGGCGGTCGGGCTACTGGTCGCGGAAGCGGGAACGGAAGCGGTCGGACTGCTGGTCACCGATCGCGCGGACGGCGTCGGGAGCGATGTCGCTGGCGGTGCGGACGCTCCCGGAGCGGGTGGTTCCACCGGGACGGCGAGGGTGATGCTGCCGGCCTTGGCAAAGGTGAACGTGACCGCGATCGCCTGCCCGACGAGCAGGTCGCGGTTCAGCCCGGTCAGCGTGGGAGCATTACCGTCGGCGATATAGATGTTGCTACCGCCTGGTTCGAGGATGGCTCTCTTCGGGGCTTGGCCGCCGGTCGCCGCCGGCGACGCGACCTGAACGATCTGGTCCTCCTCGGCTCCGCCGTTGAAGAACGCGGACACGACCTGGGCCTTCTCGCCTGAGGCCGCTGGTCCGGCCACGTAGACATTACGCAATGAGATGGTGCCGATGGCACCGGAGACGGTGTTCGTCGTCGTGCGCGCCTGCGCCGTCACCGCGTCATTACCTGCCGCACACGATGTAAGTGCGACCGTGCCGATCAGCGATGCGGCGGCGAACAGCGAGATGGTCGCGGTACGCACACCCGGACGGTGGCTCACGGCTCGGCTGCTCCTCCGTGCGGTACCGACGGTCATCTTGTCGGCACTGATTGACCCTGCCGCCGGACTGGCGGACGGCTTGTGGCTGGCTCCACCCGAAGACTCACATACCCGACGGGTTCGACCGCGGAGCACAGCCTAGTGCAGCGGCGGCGGCACGAGCCCGGACTCTGCGCGTGGCGGCCGGTGGTCCGTGATAATGATCACCTGGTGCCGCTCGGTCGGCGGAGCGGTGCTCGGTCAGCGGAGCGGAAGGGCTCCGAGCCAGCCCTCCAGGCGGTCGCCGGGAGCGAAGACGCGAGGTGGCTGTACCAGCCGGCCGTCCGCGGCGACAAGGAGCAGCGTCGGCTGTTGGGGATCCGCACCGACCAGGCGGGCAAGGGATCCGTCCGGGTCGCCGAAGCCGAGGGCCCGCCCGCCCGCGGCCTCGGGCGCACGGGTGAGCTCGTTCAGAGCTGGGCTGTCCGCTCCCGGGGCGAGCAGATAGGTCGGCACCGGGTTGCCCTCATGGGCTTGGCCCACGATGTCGTGGACGGCTTTCGCGCAGTCGCAGGCCGTTGGCAGCAGCACGATCAGCGCCGGTCGAAGATCGGAAGCGATGCGCGACCCGTGCGCGGCGCGGAGCGTGATGTCGGGCAGCACGCTCCCGACGGTGCCCAGCTGCGCGGTTGTGGTCGCGAGCGGGAGCGGGCGGGCGGGCGCGGGCGGGCGCGGATGAGCGAGGACGAGCGGCACCATGGCGCCGAGCGCGCTGATGATTATGAGAAGTACCGCGATGATCACACTTGGGGCGGGGCGTGACCGGTGAGCCGGTCGGTCGGCCGGTGCGGGGCGCAGGCCTGGAAGAATCTTGCTGATGAGCTCCCGGCGCCGCAGCGACTGTAGTTCGGCGTGGTAGGCGGCGACGTCGTCGGCCAGCTCGCTGATGTCGTCCGGGATGTGGATGTCGTCCGGGATGTCGTCCGGGACGTCGTCACGGTGCCCGTTCCGGGGGCGGGAATGATGGTCGTCACGGCCGGGCCCGTTGCCCTCGTCGTCCCCGGAGGCGGGCGGCGGCGGTGTGAGGTGCACCTGTCCATCGTGGCCGATGGACGGCCCATCTGCCGGGTGGTATAGGAAGACTAGTGACCAAAGGTCGCGCGATCGTGGTTCCTTCCGCGTGGACGAAGGTCCGAGCGAGCTTGGGTGAAGTCATGGATCGGGCGTGCTGGAACGGCAGCCGTACGCCACGAGAGCACGGCGCTGCCGGCGGTCCACGTAGGTCATCGGTGTCATGGGGGTAGCGAGAGGCACAGTAAGGACATCGGGGTAGGCTGCCCGCGTCGGCGGCCTTTGCCTGTTTCGCCTGGTCCGGAGCGTCGCGGACCCCTTGGCGGCACGTCACCGAGGCGCCTAGGCGGGCCAGCCGCGGCCTGCCTTACAAGCATGCGTCTGACCTGGGTCGATGCATGCGTGTTACTCTGGTGAAGGCGGAAGGGGCACTTGACACATGGCGTTCCAAGTCGGCGAGACCGTTGTTTACCCACATCATGGTGCTGCTCTCATCGACGCGATTGAAACACGCGTCATCAAGGGCGAGGAAAGGCTCTATCTCGTACTCAAGGTTGCTCAGGGTGACCTGACTGTGCGCGTCCCAGCGGACAACGTTGCGATGGTCGGCGTCCGTGACGTGGTCGGTCAGGACGGTCTCGAGCGCGTATTCGAGGTTCTACGGGCTCCGCACACCGAGGAGCCAACCAACTGGTCACGGCGGTACAAGGCAAATCTTGAAAAGCTCGCGTCCGGCGATGTGAACAAGGTTGCTGAGGTGGTTCGCGACCTCTGGCGTCGTGATCGCGAAAGGGGGCTGTCCGCAGGTGAGAAGCGCATGCTGAGCAAAGCGCGACAAATCTTGGTCAGTGAGCTCGCGCTCGCGGAAGGCACAAATGAGGACAAAGCCGAGGCCATGCTCGACGAGGTCTTGGCAGGTTAGCCGGCGGCAGGTAACGCGGATATCCAGACGTCCCCAGTCCTTTTGACACGTAATGCGTATGTCTGACCGTGTAGCCGCGGTCGTTCCGGCAGCCGGCCGCGGCGAACGTCTTGGTGGTGCCATACCCAAGGCGCTTCGTGGCTTGGCCGGTCGTACCCTCGTGCAGCATGCGGTTGATTCACTGCTGTCCGCGACCTTGGTGAACCAGGTGGTCGTCGCCGCTCCGGCCACGGAGCTGGAAACATTTGTCGCCCTGCTCGGGCCTGACGTACATGTGATTGCCGGTGGCGCGGAGCGCATCGATTCCGTGCGGGCAGCCATCTCCGTTCTTGATGAGACGGTGGGGGTGGTCCTGGTGCACGACGCGGCTCGTCCATTGACGCCCCCCGCGCTTGTTGATGCGGTCGCCGCCGCGGTGCTGAGTGGGGCGCCAGCGGTGATCCCCGTACTCGCGATAAACGATACGATCAAGCAGGTTGATGGAGCGGGCCGGGTTGCGCGGACGCTTCCGCGTGATGTTCTGCGCGCTGTGCAGACACCACAGGGATTCCGTAGGGATGTGCTGGACGAGGCCTATCGGTTCGGCGGGACAGCGGACGGGGTGGCGATTACGGACGATGCGGGGCTGGTTGAGGCGCTCGGCGTCCCCGTGACAACTGTTCCCGGTGCTCAGGAGGCTTTCAAAGTGACCCGACCGGTCGATCTGCTTTTTGCCGAGGCGCTGCTTGCGCGTCGTGGCTAGACCCTCGGGCCGCTGGGCGCACGGAAAGAGACGTAATCGTTTGATTTTTGGCCGACTGATCCCCGCGGTTCCGGGCGCGCGAAAAAAATCATAGTTGTATGCCCCGGGGGTTCTGGCCGGATTCGGGGTTCCGTACCGCCCGACCAGCGTGGCGCTGCCTGCCGGTGCGCAGCCGCGGCCAGCGCGTCGCACGAGGGTGCCGATAGTGTTCCTGTGAGGTGAGGAAGTTGTCGCTGGCCGGACTTCCCCGAGTGGGTGTCGGCGTGGACGTCCACCCGTTCGCGGCCGGCCGCCCGTGCTGGGTGGCGGGTATTTTCTGGCCGGACGAAACCGGCCTTGCCGGGCATTCGGATGGTGATGTCGCGGCGCACGCGTCCTGTGACGCGTTGCTGACCGCGTCCGGACTCGGCGATCTAGGTTCGATCTTCGGCACCGGCCGGCCGGAATGGGCCGGGGCGGCAGGGGTCACCCTGCTCACCGAAACGGCGAGGTTGCTGGCTGAGGCGGGCTGGACGATCGGGAACGTCGCCGTGCAGATTGTGGGGAACCGGCCCCGGATGGCCGCACGGCGCGCCGAGGCCGAGGAAACCCTGACGGCCGCGGTCGGCGCGCCGGTGAGCCTGTCCGCAACCACCACTGACGGTCTTGGGCTTACTGGGCGCGGTGAAGGCCTCGCGGCGATCGCCACCGCATTGGTTGCCCGCGGCTGATCAGCGCGTATCCCATCCACATGGTTGATCATGCCTGGTTGGCATGAGAGCTGCTGACTGCCACCGCGAATGAGAGGCTGAGAACGCGACGGGACCCGGCGGAGGAGCTTGATGTCGCTATATCTACCCGAAAAGGTAAAGGATCTTGCGGATGCCGCGATCTACGTGACGCTCGCAACGATCCGTCCCGACGGGTCTCCGCGGATGACAGTGCTGTGGGTCGCACGCGATGGCGATGACCTGTTGTTGTCCACGGTCCGGGGCCGCGCCAAGGAGCGTGATATCGCGCGAGATCCGCGGGTGGGGATCATGTTTCTCGACCAGCGGGATCCCTACGGATACGTCGAGATCCGCGGCCGGGCAACCCTGACCGAAGAGGGCGGCCGCGAGCTTATCGACGCTCTCGCGGTGAAATACACCGGTGACGAGACCTATCAGTGGGACGGGCCGGACGCGGTCCGGGTGGTCATTCGCGTGACCCCTGAGCGGCTGCTCACCACCGGGTGAGACTTCCACGTCGAGACGCCGGGAGCTTCGGCTCCCGTGGTGGTCCATGCTGCTCCGTGCTGCTCCGCAGTGGATCGCTTGTGTGTTGATGTGTCGTTTGTCACAAATTGTTTTGGGCTGCGTATGGA
>NZ_CAKJTP010000175.1:0-5025 GCF_917627335.1 Protofrankia sp. CiT1
CAATCGCCACACGGTGGGTGACCGAGTCCGGGTTCCAGGGCGTGGCCCCGGCCGGGTCGTGAGAGAACACGAACGCGTCGCCGGGCAGGCCGAGTGCGATCTTGGCGAGCCGGGCCACTACACGGTCTCGTTCCTCTCCTCACCGTCTCCTCGAGGTAGATCTCCTTACCGGTCACCGGGTGCCGGCCGGCGAAGACGGCCACCCGGAACGAGTCGCTCGGAAAACGCTCGACGTGTCCCTTGGCAGACTCTTTGATCAAGCGCGTGAGCGTAGCTGATCGTTCGATCATGTTCCACGGACGCATTCCACGTCGATCTGGATCGGTGACCAAACTGGATCAACAAGTCACGTGTTTGCCCAGCGCACAGGGCAAAGTGCGGGAGGGGGGACTTGAACCCCCACGCCCGAAGGCGGCAGATCCTAAGTCTGCTGCGTCTGCCATTCCGCCACTCCCGCGCAGGTACCACAGTAGCGATTGGCGGCCGCTGTTCGTCCACCGGTTTTCCCGTACGCAGGAGAGGATGCGCCGCGGGGAGTCCCGGCGGGGGCCGCCGGTGACCGCGGTCCCACCCGTGGATCGCGGTCACCGGAGACAGGGCGTGGGAGGCGGTCAGGGACTGGCGATGCGCCTGACGGCCTCCCACATCCAGCCTGCCCGCCCAGCCGCCCTACGGCCAGGGACCTCCGGCTCGGTTGCCGGGTAACTCCGGCAGGTGTGGGCGGCCCTCCCGCGGGCACGGTCAACCGGCCAGCTCAAGATCACGGATGAGCTTGGCGACGTGGCCGGTCGCCCGGACGTTGTACATCGCCTTCTCAATCTTTCCCTCGGCGTCCACCACAAAGGTCGAGCGGATCACGCCGAGAGTTTTCTTGCCGTACAGGGTCTTCTCGCCGTAGGCGCCGTAGGCCGTGAGCACCGCGCGGTCCGGGTCGGACAGCAGCGGGAACGTGAGCTTCTCGTTGTCACGGAACTTCGCCAGCTTCGCCGGCTTGTCCGGCGAGACACCGAGCACGTCGATGCCGGCGTTGTTCAGCTGGACGAGGCTGTCCCGGAAGTCGCAGGCCTGCTTGGTGCACCCGGGCGTGGAGGCCGCCGGGTAGAAGTACACGATCACCCGTCTCCCCCGGTAGGCGGTGAGGGGGACGTTGTTGCCGTCGGCGTCGGGCAGGGTGAAGTCCGGGGCTGCGTCACCGGGGGTGAGACGGGCAACTGCGGCGGTCTCGGTCATGGTCGGAAAGCTAGTCGGACGCCCGCCCTGTCGCAAACCCGCTCGCCTGCTCACCGGGAAGTGACTGCTCCCCGGGAAGTGAGTGCTCCGCCGTTGCGTGACGGATGGCGAGCGGCTCGACCCCCGCCGCCGTCGCGACACCGACGAACGAGGTCGGATCAACCTGGCTGGCGGCCCATCTGCGTAGTTCATTCATGATCAGAACGGACAGGTCGACGTCGGCATCAGCGTCGGCGTCGGCGAACACCATGGGGTCGATCGCGACGTCCATGATGACCAGAAAGGTACGGCCGTCCCCGACGATGCGGCCACAGCCGACCGCGCGCCCTGGTTCGTGCGCGGCCTCAACGCACAGTCCGGCGAGGCTGCCGTCAATGGCGTCCGCGGCGGCTTCGGGGCCGGGGTCGGACAGACCGCCAGCGGTGCGCAGCCGGCGTAGTTCGGCCACGTGGGGCATCCGGTGGACGACGAGGAACCCGCCGACCGACAGCGACAGCGACAGCGATCGTGATGCGGATCTGCCGACGGTCATCAGTCCTGGCAGCGGCTTGACGAGCGCGGGATGGGTGGTCGCCGGGCCGGGCCGGATGCCCACCACCAGCGTGTCGATCACCGTTTGCTGCCGGTCGTCCGGGCTGAGCTGCCGGTCATCCGGGTTGATCGGATGCGGTACGCGGCCAGCTCGACTGATTCGCAGGGGCGGGCCGTCAGCCAGTTCCGTCAGCAGTTCGTCGGCGTCCAGCAGTTCGTCGGGGCTGAGCAGGCTTTGGGGATCAGCCGGTCCGCTGGGCTTGCGGCCGTCGCCGCGTCCGAGAGTGAGGGTGGCGCGATCGTGCCCGAGCACCAGCAGCGTCCCACCTGGAATGACTGCTTTCATCGCGTCATACAGGATCGTGCGCCGTTCACCAGGCGGAAGATGAAGATAGCAGATAGTAACAAGATTGTATGACATGGGCCTTGGTGTCCATTCCAGGACATCGGCTTTGATCCACTCTGGTGTCACGTCGAATCGGCGGGAGAGCTCCCGCGCCTTGCGGATCGCGACTTCCGAGAAGTCCAGACCGGTGACCCGCCAGCCCTGCGAGGCAAGCCAGACGGCGTTGCGGCCGACCCCGCAGGCCAGGTCGAGGGCGCGGCCCGGGCACAGGCCGGCGAGTTGTTCGATCACGATCGGGTTCGGCTCGGCGGTCCACACCAGGCCGGCTCCGGTGTGCCGACGGTCCCACTGCGCGGCATCCATAGCCGTTATCTCACCTCGTGTCGCCGCGTCCTGCCGTATCGTGCCCGAGGGCCGCGGGACGACACGGCAGAACGCGGTGCGCTGTACCTGTGTTGCCGGGCGCTCCCACGGGTGCGCTGGCGGTTTTGTGCGCGCCCGCGGGGGACTATCCGGTGGGTGTGGCGTTACCGCCGCTGCCGCCGCCACCGGCAGCGGCCACCGCGTCGGTGAAGCCCTGCGGTGTCAGGGCCTGCGCGGCAAGCTCGCTGCCATTGACGAACACGGTCGGGGTGCCGGTCACACCGTGCTTGGACGCGTCGTCCTCCACCTTCGCGACATAGCCTTTGTACGTCCCGTTGTTCACCGCGCCGGTGAATGCCGTGGAAGTCAGCCCGACCTTGTCGCCGAGCCCGATCAATGTAGCGTTGGTGAAACCGCCGGTCCGCTCACGTGGCTGATTGGCGTAGAGAATATCATGGTATTCTTTGAACTTGTTCTCCTGGGCGGCGGCCGCGCCGGCATTCGCGGCCCGGACGGACTCCGGCCCCAGAAACGACATCATGTGGTAGACAGCCTTGATTTTCCCGTTGTCGATCATTTGCTGGATGGTGCCGCCAAGCGATGTCTCGAGATTTTCACAGACAGGGCACTGAAAGTCTTCGTAGAAATCGACGGTGACCGCGGCGGCTGCTTTTCCGACGACGATTCCGTTGTCGCTGCCGGTCGCGTTCGCCGGCACCACGACAGGCGTTGATACCGCTCGGCTGTTCTGGATGACGAAGCCGATCACGCCGGCCAGGGCGAGCACGGCCACGACAGCGAAAGCGATGATCATGCGTTGGCGCCGCCGGGCGCGCGCGATTTCGGCGGCTCGGGCCGCGGCGGCCTTCTCCCGCCGGGCTTCCTCGCGGCCCGCGGGCCGGCGTCCGGCCGGGGCGTCTTTCTGCCGGCCCTTGTCTGACGTGGCGCTCATGAGCTCTCCTGGAACGGTCGGTCGAGGAGGCGGTCGAGAGCTAGCACGCTGTACGGCCAGCTCACCAGCAGGCCACTTGCGAGCAGGAGCAGGCTGTCCCGCACGATTTCCTCGGTGTAATGGGTGGGTGCGCCCGCTGTCAGGTCGCCGCCAGCGGAGAAACAGCCGCACTCGATGTGCAGACCGCGTGCCGCCGCGGCTGTGATCGCCGCGATGTAGGTGGCGAGCAGCAGCGTGGACACAACAGCACCAACCCGCACGGTCAGCCCCACAAGCAGCAGCAGCCCGAGGGCGATCTCAACGAACGGGACCGCATAGGCAACCGGATGAACGAAGGATTCGGGCAAAATGCGGAAGGCCCGGACCGAACGCACCATTCCCTGCGGATCGTTGATTTTCAGGACGCCGGCGGCGAGCCAGAGCGCGGCCAGGCCGAATCGCAGGACGGTCGCGAGTGCCCGTATGGCCCGTGGACCAGTGAGCCAGGCCTGGGCCGGTGCCCGGACGGCCATAATCATTTCTGGAGCGGCGCCGCCTGGGACGTCGCCACCCGGAATGTTCACAGGGCTGTCCGCTTTCCGTTCCCCTGTCACGAGGTCACCTGTTCCGTGGGTCACGTCGTCTTTCCGGTGTCGGCCAGGACCGGCAGGTCATGGACGTAGTCGGCGACCTGCGTTCCGGCCAGGTACAGGACGCTGGCTTTGTTGTCCTTGGTGAATGCCATGACTTGCGTACCATGCGTAACGGTATACATACCGTTCGACTGGCGGACCGGTTCCTCCAGCGGGATGCCGAGAGCGTCCGCCTGCGCGTGTATCTGCGCCAGGGTGCCTCGGACACCCACGAAGGACGGGTCGAACTGGTTCAGCCACTGATCGAGTACGACACCGGTGTCGCGGTCGGGATCGGTGGTGACGAACACCGTCGCCACCTGCGCGCGTACCGAGGCCGGTACCACGTTGAGTGCCGCCGCGATGTCGGCCATCGTCGTCGGGCAGACATCCGGGCAGTGGGTGTAGCCGAAGAACAGCAGGGTGACCTTTCCCGCGGTCCGGGATCGCAGATCGAACGGGGCTCCGGCGGTGTCCGTCAGATTCAGGGCCGGCTTGTCGATCGGCTGAGGGAGCGCGGTTCCGCGTAGTCCCTTGGACGCCCCGGAGTCATCCAAGATGGTGACTGCTGATTCGCTGCCCGAGGAACAGCCGGCAGCGACGAATACGAGCGCGGCCAGCGGCACGGTGGCGAGCAGCCGGCGTCGACGGCGCGCGAAATGGAAAGATAGTGGCATAACTCCTCGTACTGAGCGGAAGCCGTACGAACATCGGGAATGACCGGGACGGCGGGCCGGCCCGCGTGGGCGCCTGCGGCCGCGGACAACGGGCAATACCCGCAATACCTGGGCATCCGGCGCACCAGGGAGGACCGGGAGTTTGCGGCGTGGCCCATGTTGAGGAGCCCGTGCGGGCCGGCCTGGGTCCCGAGCGCCGCCGCGTATCCCACCGGGCCGTCGAGCCAAGGGCGCCAGCCCGCGGCCCGCCAGCCAGCGACGATCACGATCAGGCCGATCATGGCAAAGAAGCTCGGTACAAGGCCTGGTCCCGGT
>NZ_CAKJTP010000175.1:5229-6484 GCF_917627335.1 Protofrankia sp. CiT1
CCGGCCGACGGCAGATGAGCAGGCATCGCCAGCGCGACGGATGGGACGGCGAGCCGGGCCCCCTGCCCGAGCGGTCCGCGCCAAGCCGCCTTCACCGTGGACAGAGCCGGGCGAACAGCGCACCGGGGCCGCTCCTCGCCCGGACACGGTCGGCAGTTCACCCAACCAGGGTAGACAACCGGTGCGTGGGCCGTGCTCTCCGCCAGTCTCCGCCAGTCTCCGGCTGCCTCCAGCGAGGCTGGTGAGCTGTGCCGCTCCACCGCCGTTTCGCCTCGCGCCTGGGTGCCCGTTCTGGCACGATCCTCGGCAGCACCGCGGGCCAGCCGTCGCCCCGCTCCGCGATTCACCGGTTTCCGGTGATCGTGCCGCGGACGGCCACTGGTTCCCCGGCGTCGGTCCGGCCGTTCGTGGCCGTCACGGTGTTTTCACACGGTGGACGGGTATTTTCGGGTGGTCCAGTGTTGCCAGATATGCGAGTCTCCCGAGGTGCCCAGGCCAACGGGGCCAAAGATCAGGTAGGCAGTCATCGCGCGGAGGAAAGGGCGACATCGGTGCCGCAGGACCCGGCTGCCATCCAGCAGCAGATCGAGAATACCCGCGCCGAGCTGGCGGTGACTCTAGACGCGATTGCCGAGCTCGTGAGTCCCAGAAGGATTGCCGAACGGACCGGTGAGCAGATCAGGGGCCGGGTGGCTGAGCTCCGCCAAAAAGTGATCTCCGGCACATTCGCCGGGCCTGATGCGATTACCGCGGGCTTTGACGGGGATAGCGAGAAGACTTTCGCCGTTGATGAGGCGCGAGACGGCCAGGTTCTGGCGGGCGGCACCGGATCGCCTTTTGTCCTGCGACGCACCGTCCGCTGGGATCGCGTGATCATAACGGGGAGTGTCCTGCTGCTGGTTGTCGGCGCCGGCCGCCGTCGGCGCCGGCGGCGGCGAGCCTGGTGACGTCCACGCGCGTCGTGTGATCTCCCGATGTCCGGAGGCGATGTGCGGGAGGGTCGGTGTCTGTTCCATCAGGCCGGCTTGTGTTGATCCGCCATGGCGAGACCGCCTGGAGCCGGTCCGGCCAGCACACCGGTGTGACGGACGTGCCGCTTACCCCGGACGGGGAGAAGCAGGCCGTCCGCCTCGCCGGCAGGCTCGCGCTCTGGTCCTTCCTGCTGGTCGCGGCGAGCCCGAAGCGGCGTGCCCTGCGGACGGCCGAACTCGCCGGCCTCACCCGCGTGGCTGGCCCGGCCGGCCGTGCCGGCGCC
>NZ_CAKJTP010000175.1:7177-8391 GCF_917627335.1 Protofrankia sp. CiT1
TCACAACGCCTGACATCCGCCGATCGGTGCCGGGGTGGACGGTGTGGAGCGGGCCCACCCCCGGGGGCGAGACCCCCGCGCAGGTCGGTAGCCGCGCTGACCGGGTGATCGGACGTGTCCTGCCGTACCTGGAACGAGGTGATGTCGCCCTGGTCGGGCATGGCCACATGCTGCGGGTGCTGGTCGTGCGCTGGCTGGAGCTGGATCCGGCTTTCGGCGCCCGTTTCGTCCTGGATGCCGGTGGGCTGTCCATCCTCGGGCATGAGCACGAGACGCGTGCGGTCCTGCGCCTGAACGAGCCGGCCCTGAACGAGCCGGCATAGAGCGTCGGATTCCATGGCTTTCCGAGCCGCGCGGGTGGGTAGGCCTTCCTCGTCCCCCGACGTACGAGCGCCCGGCAGCAGGGGGGTAGATCAAGGAATGGGGCTGGGGCACGTGCATCGCGCGGCAATGGATGGACAGCGATGCCGCGAGGCGCGTGCCCCGGCCCCGCCGATAGCCCCGCGATGCCGCCTCCCCCGTTGCCGGTCGCTCCAAGCAGGCCCCGTCGAGCGGCAGGGCCGCGACGACAGGACAGGAGTGAGCCTCAATGACGGAGTCTCGACCACCTGCCAACCCGGTACCCGCCAACCCGGCACGCCCGACAACGACGGACGCGGGGATCCCGGCGCCGAGTGACGAGCATTCGCTGTCAGTCGGCCCGGATGGCCCGCTGCTGCTTCAGGATCACTATCTGCTCCAGAAGATGGCGCAGTTCAACCGGGAGCGGGTGCCCGAGCGCGTTGTTCACGCCAAAGGGGGCGGCGCGCACGGCTATTTCGAGGTGACCGCGGAGGTCACCAGGTACACCAGGGCCGCGTTCCTCTCCGAGGTGGGCAAGCGCACCGACGTGTTCGTCCGGTTCTCCACCGTGGCCGGGGAGCTTGGCAGCGCTGACACGGTCCGCGACCCGCGTGGTTTCGCGATCAAGTTCTACACCGAGGACGGCAACTACGATCTGGTCGGCAACAATACGCCGATCTTCTTCGTACGTGACCCGAGCAAGTTCCAGGACTTCATCCGCTCGCAGAAGCGGCGGGCCGACACCCACCTGCGCGACAACAACATGCAGTGGGACTTCTGGACGCTGTCACCCGAGTCGGCTCACCAGGTACTGATTTTGATGAGCGATCGCGGAACGCCGCGTTCCTGGCGGCATATGAACGGTTACGGCA
>NZ_CAKJTP010000176.1:0-7393 GCF_917627335.1 Protofrankia sp. CiT1
GTGTCTCCGGCACCTGTGTCCACGGCGTCCCGCGCAAGGCGGGTCCACCGACCGACACATCCAATGGACGGATCTCCGCAAGTCGTTCCCCGGTCACAAGGGTCATCTCGCTCCTCCTACTGGCCAATCGCCTGACGTCGAAACCGACCCCCGTCCCCCCGTCCTCCTGCCACCCGCTCCCCGGCGGCCCATACCGCTGACGCTGTCATCAGTCGGATAATTCTGCATACATCGCTTAATCAGTAGGAAACCATACGCCAGTAGATTATCACCACAACCGTGCGCCCCGCCAGCTTCGGCCCCCTTTCGACGGCGACGATGCAAACACGAGCAAGGACCCGTATGGCAACCCACGGCGATTCCACGACAGCACCGTGAAATCATATTACTGAATCAAACGATCAACGATCCTCCCTGGAACCGCGCCACCCGCGGTTCCAGGGAGCGCCCTATCGCAACTGCTGAATATCGAGAACGCCACCGGCGTGCTGCTGCCGCAGAACCTTCTTGTCGAACTTGCCGACCGAGGTCTTGGGTACTTCGGTGAGGAACGACCAGTGGTCGGGCAGCTGCCATCTGGGCAGTTTAGCGGCAAGGTAGTCGCGTAGCTCAGTGGGTGAGACCTGCTGCCCCTCGCTGACCACGATGGTCGCCAGCGGGCGTTCTCCCCAGCGTTCGTCGGGTATCCCGATGACGGCGGCCTCGTATACAGCCGGGTGGGACATGAGGTGGTTCTCCAGGTCAACCGAGGAGATCCATTCTCCGCCGGACTTGATGACGTCTTTGGTCCGGTCAGTAAGGGTGAGGTAACCGTCCGGCGTAATGATGCCAACATCGCCGGTGCGTAGCCAGCCGTCCGGGAACTTGTCCTGGTCGTTGTCGCGGTAGTACCGAGCGGTGATCCACGGGCCACGGACGTGCAGTTCACCGGCGCTGCGCCCGTCATTGGGCAGAACGGACCCGTTGGGACCGACCAGGCGCGCCTCGACAGGGCCGACGAATCGGCCCTGGCTGATCCGGTAGCGCCAGCTCTCGGCCAGGTCGGCGGAGGCGGGAGGGCGCGCCACACTACCCAGCGGCGACGTCTCGGTCATCCCCCAGGCGTGCAGGAGGGTGATGCCATAACGTTCCTGGTAGTCCCGCATGAGCGACTCCGCGCAGGCCGACCCGCCGACCATCCCCTCCTGGAGGGATGAGATATCGGCATCGGGATGAGCGTCCACATACTGGAGCAACGTCCGCCATACGGCCGGGACACCGGCAGCCTTGTTCGGCCGTGCGGCGGCGATGAACGCGGCGAGCGGTTCCGCGGCGAGAAACCGGTCCGGCATCGCCAGCGATGCGCCGGTCAGAAAGGCCGCGTATGGCAATCCCCAGGCCAGGACGTGAAACTGCGGAACGATGGCGAGCATACAGTCGCGCGCCGACAGGCCGAACGTATCGGGAAATGTTATCGCCATGGCGTGCAGGTAGATCGACCGATGGCTGTAGACGACACCTTTCGGGTCACCGGTCGTGCCCGAGGTGTAGCACATCGCCGCGGCTTGATGCTCGGCCGTATCCGGCCATGGATAACTGTCAGGCTGACTGTCAATCAACTGCTGGTAATCGTGTACCGCGATACCGGTGCCGTCGAGTAGCGTATGGTCGGCGCTGCCGCTGACCACCACGTGCTCCACCGTCCGCATCTCTGGCACCAGCCGGGCGAAGGCCGGCAGCAACGACGCGTCGACAATGACCACCTTGTCCTCGGCATGGTTGGCGACGTAGCGGATCTGTTCCTCGGCCAGCCGGAAATTCAGCGGATGCAGGACCGCTCCCATGCACGGGACGGCGAAGTACGCCTCGACGTGTTCCTGGTTGTTCCACATGAAGGTCGCGACCCGGTCATCCGCTCGCACCCCGAGCGCACGCAGCGCATGCGCCAACCGGGCGGCATTCGCGCCGACCTCGCGATAACTGCCCCGACGAACCTCGCCCAACGTGGCCGTACTTACACAACTTGCACTATGCAACGAACTGCCGTGCTCGAGGAGACGGCGGATCTCTAGCGGGGTGTCCTGCATCGTGCTGTGCATGCATTGCTCCTTTCGTTGCTGATCGAAGCCACTCCACGCGCAGGTGGCCACGGAGTGGCTTCGATCAGCGAGGATTCCGGGTGGCTGTGGATGCCGTTCCGGCCCGCGCTCAGCCGGTCGGCTGGTAGCTGCTCGCAAGCGGGGTAGCGAACAGGTCCTGTATCTGGGTCAGCCCACCGGCGGCGGCAGAGTCCGGGCGGGCCAGGTAGATCTGCCGGGCTGGCGTCCGTCCGCTCTTGCTGTAGTCCAAGGGCGCAACCAGCCCATCGGTCTGGACGTTCGCGAGGCTCTGGAACGCGGTGAGAAGACCGGGCCGGGTCAGCGTGTTGGCGCGGCAGGCGGTATCGAGGATCCGTGCCATGATCTCACCTTGCGCGTACCCGTACATAACGTACGACGACTTCGGCTGACCCGCGTACTTGGCCTCGAACGCACTGCGGACCTGGGACGGCCCGGGTGCGGTGGACGAGAACGGAGCGGTGGAGGTCGCTACGAGCAGCCTCTTCTCCAGCGCGGCCCCAGCCGCCGTGTTAAGCAGCTGTGGGCTGAAGGCTGGGTTGGAGGCGAGAAAGGCGGGGGTGAACTTGGCGGCTTCAGCAACCCCGACCGCGGACGCGGTCTGCGGCGGGGTGGTGGTGAGCAGGACCGCTTTGACATCCGCGCTACGCAACGCTGTGATTTGGCCGGTCAGATCGGTGTCGGTCGCCTTGACCTTCTGCTCGACGAGCTGCAGGCCCAGCGCCTTGGCCGCCGCCCGGCTCCCGGCCACAGCGTTCTCGCCATAGTCGCCTTCGACGAAGATGTGGCCGATCTTGTCACCCGTGGCGAGACGCTTCTGCTGGAGCAGCCACTCGATCCCGTTAATCATTTCAATGTCGTATGTCGTCCCGGAAATCACCACATACGGATTGCTGAGCAGCGCCGACGACCAGGACGCGGCCATGGTCAGCATCTGATTGCTCTGGAGGCTGGGAAGCAGCGCGGCGATCTCTGGCGAGCCGAGCAACTCGTCGAGCGCAAGGACCTCGCCCTCCATCTGGCTGTACGCGGTGACCGCCTTCTGGGGGTTGTACCCATGGTCCTTGACAACGAACTGGACCTGCCGGCCGCAGATCCCGCCGGCGGCGTTCTTCTTGTCCCAGTACAGCAGCCGTCCCTGCTCCGCGGCTATGCCAGCACCGGCGAACGGTCCGGTCCGGTCGGTGAGGACACCCAGTTTGATCACTTTGTCGGTGACGCCCGGGCCGATGGCGACCCCGCCGGCCGCTCCAGGCGCGCCGTTCGTGTCGGCGTTCTTCTTGGTTGCGCAGCCCGCGGCCAGCACGGTGATGGCGAGCACGCCCACCATCGCTGCCAGCGCGGCTCCGCGAGAACGGGACGGTGCGTATAACCAGGACATACGACCCTCTTTCAGGGGTGGGATGGACTGTCGAGGGTGACTCAGGAGCATGGACTTGCCGAGAGTGGCTCAGGAGCGACGCGCGCGAACGAGGGCTCGGTCCGCGCCACGGCGTAAGCGCCGGCCCACCGCGGTGACACCGCCGGGCTCGAACAGCAGAAGAATGATCACTGTTATACCGAAAGTCAGCTGGGCGGCCACGGCGGGGCTGATGATTCCCGGCGAGCCCTCGGGAGCGAGTCCGGGCAGGGCGGCGGCGTACCGGTCAAGGACGGCCGGCAGGCCGGTGACAAAGAGGGCACCGGCCACCGCGCCCGCGGGCGAGCCGAGCCCGCCGATAACCACTATCACCAGGTACTGCACGGCCAGGTCAAGCCCAAAGGTGTCCGGGACGATCCGGCCGAATGCCAGGGCGGTCAGGACGCCGCCGAGGCCGGCGTACATCGACGAGAGCGCGAACGCGTACGCCTTGTAGCGGGTCACCGGCACGCCCATGATCCCGGCCATCAGTTCCCGGTCACGAACCGCACGAAGGGAGCGTCCTGGCCGGCTATGGATCAGGTTACGGGCGCAGAGGTACGCCGCGACGGTGACCGCCAGGCCGAGGTACCACAGTTTCTCCTCGCGGCCGAACGGCACGCCGAATACGTACAGCGTCTCCTGGGAGCTGGTGTCGAACCGAAAACCCGGCAGCGCGAAGGCGGGCACGCCCCTGCCGTTGGAGGCGCCGGTCAGCGTCTCGGCGTTGAACAGTATGTGCTGCCCGACGAAGACCAGGCCGAGGGAGGCGATCCCGAGATAGATCCCGCGCAGCCGGGCCGCGATCGGGCTGAACAGCAGCCCGGCCACACCGGCCAGCAGCACCGCGGCGATGGCCGCGACGGCTGGTGGCAGCGCGAGGCCGAGACGGTGGCCGGCACCGGCGGTGCTGGGGCGGCTGGCGAGAACGGTGTAGCCGTAGGCGCCGACCGCGACGAAGAAGGGATGCCCGAACGACAGCTGGCCGGCCTGGCCGAGAAGGAGGGTGAGGCCGAGTGCCGCGACGGTGCTGGCGAAGGCGAACAGACCAAGCTGCAGCCAGAACCTGTCGGCATACAGCGGGATCGCCAGCGCGACGAGCACAGCCGCGAGCACGGCCACGATTGTGACGGGACGGCGCGGGTTTGGCCGCGATGCGGCCACGGCCGACCGTGCGGGGGCGACGGGCGCCGAATCGGCGACACCGATGGCGCTACGCGAGTCAGGCACGGTGCAGCTCCTGCGTGCCGAACAGGCCGGACGGCCGAACCAGCAGCACCGCGACCATGACCGCGTAGGGCATGACGGTGTCGAAGCCCTGCCCGAGGAAGGTCAGGTCGTGGGCGTAACCCTGGGTCAGCACCTCGGCAACACCCACAATCAGGCCGCCCGCTATGGCGCCACCGGTGGAGTCGAGGCCACCGATGATCGCCGCGGGAAAGGCCCGCAGCGCCGCCGCCGCGCTCGCCGGAGCCACACCAGACGTCGGGTAGACGGTCAGGAACAGGCCGGCGACCGCCGCGAGGGCTCCAGCGAGCGTCCAGGCGAGCGCCGACACACGGGCGCGCCGGATGCCCATCAGCGCGGCCGTCTCCGGATCGTCGGCAACGGCACGCATGGCGATTCCCCAGATGGAGAACTTGAACCAGACGAAGAAGGCACCGATCAGCGCAACTCCGACGACGAGAGCCGCGGCCCGGGTCTGCGGGATGTGCACGCCGGCCACCGTCAGGACCCGGGCTCCCCATGGATCACGCATGGGGAGAATATCGACGCCGAGCCTTCGAATGATCTCCGTTTGGATGACCAGGTTGACCCCTATGGTCATGACGCTCACCGTGATGGCGGACCTGCTGGCCATCGGGTACACAAGCAGCCGCTGGACGACGAGCGCGGCGACCGCGGCAAGGCCGACCCCGGCGAGAATGGCGACCACGAACGGTACGTGACCGTCGGCGGCCAGCCTGGCCGTCGTGTAAGCGCCGATCATCAGCAGGGCCGGGTGGGCGAAGTTGACCACGCCACTAGCCTTGAACACCATAACGAAACCAAGTGCTAACAAAGCGTATACCGCGCCGAGTGAAAGCCCACTGACGATCAGCTCGAGAAACAGTCTCACGATCCTTCTCCTGGGGAGTCGCTGTCGTCAGTGCCGAGGTAGGCGTCCTGCACCGCGGGGTCGTGCTGGATCTCCGCCGGGGTGCCGTCAGCGAGACGCCTGCCGAAGTCGAGCACGGTCACCCGGTCAGCGATGCCCATCACCAGGCCCATGTCGTGCTCGACCAGCAGCACCGGGATCTGGAGGTCATCACGGATGTCACGGATGAGGCGCCCCATGGCCGCCGTCTCATGGGCGTTCATACCGGCGGCCGGTTCGTCGAGCAGCAGCAGAGCGGGCTCGACGCACAGGGCTCGAGCGATCTCCACCCGTTTCTGGTCGCCGTAGGACAGCTCCCCGGCTGCGACGTCGAGCTTGTCGCCAAGGCCGAGGAAGCCGGCGATCTCCCGCACGCGGATCCGGTGCCGCCGGTCCTCCCGGCGTGCCGGCGGGGTCCTCAAAGCGGCCGCGACGAAGCCGGTTCGGGTGAGACGGTGCCGGCCGATCATGAGGTTCTCCTCGACCGGCTCGGACGCCAGCAGCGCGATGTTCTGGAATGTCCGGGCGACGCCCAGCCTGGCGATCCGGTGCGGCCGCAGGCGGGTCAGGTCCGCTCCGCGGAAACGCACGCTTCCGCAAGCGGGCCGGTAAGCCCCGGACACGACGTTGAACAACGTCGACTTCCCCGCGCCGTTCGGCCCGATCACGGCGTGGATCGCCGCCGCGCCGACCGTGAACGACACGCCGTCGAGCGCGGTGACGCCGGCAAACCGGACGGTGACCGCGTCCACGACCAGCTCCGCTTCAGCGGCGGTGGACCGGGCGCTCATCCCTGCCACCTGCCCAACCGTGACCGGCTTGTGCTGGCGACCAGCTCATGCTCAACCGCCACTTCGGTGTCACGCGCCAGGTACAGGTCGCGGACGGTGTCGTCGGCTGCCAGTTCGGCGGCGGAGCCGGACAGCCGGACCTCACCGGTGGCGAGCACGAAAGCGTGGGTGGCCACCGACAACGCCATCGCCGCGTTCTGCTCGACCAGCAACACCGTCGTGCCACGGGCGTTGATCTCCCGAATCACCCGCCCGATCTGACCTACGATCTTCGGCGCCAGTCCCAGCGACGGCTCGTCGAGCAGGAGCAGCCGCGGGCCGGCCATCAACGCGCGTCCGATCGCCAGCATCTGCTGCTGACCACCGGACAACAGGCCGGCACGCTGGTCACGGCGGTCGTAGAGAATGGGGAACAGCTCGTGGACAAACAGCCGCGCTTTCGCGCTGGCCTGATGATCTCGGACGGTGAACCCGCCGATGCGAAGATTCTCACCGACAGTGAGTCGCTCGAAGATCCGGCGACCCTCCGGCGCCTGCACAATCCCGGCGGCCACGATCGCCGCGGCAGACTTCCCCACCAGGCTGCGGCCGTCGAAATCGACCGTCCCGTTGCTGATGGAACCGCCGTACTCACCGATGGCCCCCGACACAGCCCGTAACAGGGTGGTCTTGCCGGCACCGTTACTACCCAGTACGGCCACTACCGCACCGGCCGGTACCTCCAGTGAGATGCGTCGCAGCCCGAGGATCGCGCCTCGATAGTTCACCTGGAGGTCACGTACTCTCAGCATCAACGCCATTTCTTTCTCAGCGATGGCCGTCGCGAATGTGCGGCCGATGGGATCTGGATCATGCTCCGGACAGTCGGCGTCCACTAGCTCCAAACGGAGAGTCTCGGTAAAGAGGTCTCCACGCGGAGACGGCGCGCCCGGCCAGACCCGTATTCCGCGCATTACCCTCTTTGACCTGC
>NZ_CAKJTP010000177.1:0-7266 GCF_917627335.1 Protofrankia sp. CiT1
CAAGGTGGAGCCATTGGCGATGCCTTGACGATCAGATTACGATGCCATTGCTCGGCTCTCGACACAAGGAAGACTGATGAGCAAGCCGGTGCGGTCAGCCGACGGCACATATCGGGGGGTGGCGGTTGCAGCGCGGCCTGTCGGCAGACGAGGTCCGAGCCTTGGCGGACGCCATCCCGGATCCGCGGTCCATTGCTCATGTGCTGATGAGAGCGGGCATACCGCGCAGACGACAGCCGGCCTGGGGCGCGGTTGACCCGGAGGTGTACTGGTCCGAAGTTTCGGAACTCATCGGAAACGGAATTTGCGAGGGCGGCCGAACCGCGCTGCTCGACGCAGCCCGGGAGTGGTGCCGGGGAAACCCCGTTTTCATCCGGGATCTTGATCCGGGTGTTCTGTCACCAGCCGAGCGGCAAGCCCCTTCGCCGGTCACTGGACCGAAGACCGGCGAGGAAGTCGTTTCCGGCGATCCCGAAAATCCCGAGCACTGGCCTGCTTACCAGCGCCTCGCGGACCAGTACCGCACAGATCGGGCCCGCTGCCTGGCCAGAGCGGAAGAGGCTACCCGCGTCCGTGCGAACCTGCTTCGGACGTCCGCGTACCTGCGTGAGGCGGGCCAGTATGAGGCCGCACGGAATATGGCTGATGATCTGTACACGTGCCTGAGCAGCGTACTCGGCGTCGAACACACGGATACCTTGGCAGCGGCACAGCACCTCGCCGGCGCGCTGCAGTCGTTGGCGAGGTACGTGCCGGCTCACGACCTGAACCGGCTTATTCTCGACAGCCGGCGACGCATGCACGGAGAACGTGACCAGGAAACCCTGACGGCGGCAGCGAACCTTGGCGTCAACCTGCTTGGTCTCCGGCGTCATGACGAGGCTCGGAATATGATTGTCGGAACGCTGGAGAGCCGGACGCGTCACCTTGGTCCTCATCACCGCGACACGCTGATATCAATGTTGAACCTCGCTGGCTACCATCGTGCAACAGGCAACTACGTTATCGCGCGTGAGTTGGACGCAAAGGCAATGGACCTCGCGCACGCACATCTGGGCACGCACCATCCGCTGGCGCTTAGCGCGGCGGCTAGCCTGGGCGAGGACCTCCTGCGACTTGCGGCGGCGGAAAACGCGGCCTCACTCGTCATCGCTCGAAGTCTGCTTGACAGCAACCTTCGCGGACGACGCGAGATCCTGGGCCCGGAGCACCCGGCGACGCTCGAGTCGGCCCGGCTCCTCGTCGTCCCGCTTTTCGAGTTGGGTGAGATCGAGGAGGCTCGGCGGCTCGCCGAGGACACTCTCGAGAAATGTGTCCGTGTGCTGGGGGCAACCGCCAGGGAGACTCTTCAGCTTGAGCGGAACCTGACACGGATCCGTCGAGCCTGATAATGTATCTTGGACGCTCTGGTCCCCTGGATCCCGCTCGGTTGGCTGTTTCTCGGAGGTCGTAGCTTCCCGTTGCGGCGTGGGCTATCCGGTGGATCGTCACGTTAAGGGAGGTCATCCGGCGCGTCGGCTTCGTGGCGCTGGTCGAGCGCGGGCGGTTCGCTTCGCCGGTCTCCCGGCTCCGCGTCGTCCCGACCGGGTGCGGCCGGGCTGTCCGGTCGAATAGTCTGATCAAGATCATCGTCCTCAGCGCCGCGAACTGTGTCGAACCAGCTGGACAGGTCGCGCGCCCGTTCGGGTCCCCGCGCACGTGCTCTCTCAATGATCTGGGTGGGCTGGTCGAGCGGGTACAGGTCGTCACTGGCCTCGTCCTCATGCTCGTCGAGCACGGTTACCACGACGTCGTTGCCTGAGCGCGCCACGACGAGCGGACCGGCGATCAAGGTGACAGCGCTGAGCCGCGCCGTTTCGAGCAGAAACTGACGCATCGCGCGTCCGTCACCATCGGCATCGGCGGACGTGTCGACGGACTCCATAACCCGGCGCGCCTGGAGCCGTACGAACTCCGCCGTATACCCACTGATCGGCCGAAAGAAGTACCTGCGCTGCCAGGAGCTCCGGATCACGTTGCTGGTCATCGCAACCTCAAGACGGAGACCAGGGTAGACCCTGTCGCCAGCGGCCTCGATGCTACCCGCGGCCTCGTCGGTGAGATCGTCCCGTGAGTACACCCCACCCTCGAACTCGATGCCGTACTTTCGGTGAAGATCGCGTTTTTCCTTCTCCGTGGCAAGCCTGATTCGCAGTAGACCGATCTCCATGTCCGCCCGCGCGGCGGCTGCCTCGCCGCTATGCGTGCGGCCGTCCTTGCCGACGGCGGATCGCAGCAGGCCGAGTTTGACGATCAAAGGCACCAGATCGAGCAGCAGGCCGGCGAGCAGGAGGACGAGCCGTGTCGGCACCCGCACAGCTGGCCGTTCCCGGAGGTAGTCGATGCTCGCCTCGATCCGAGGCCCAAGCCCGTCGTCGCGCGCGACGGCCTCCTGGGCGCTTCTCGTCAGGTCGTCGGTCCTGGCCTGGGTCTTGGCGGCGCTCTCGTTCATCGCCCGTAGTGCCTGTCCGTTGTCCGCGTCCCACTGCCCCAGAGCTTTCCACGCCTGATCGAGTTCCTGGGAGCGTTGCTGAGCTTTTGGACCGAAATTCGGCGTACCGCTACCCGGGAACGCGACACAGTCGACAGTCGTGTTCGGATCGTCCTTTCGGTCGCTCCGGTTTCCGTTCTGCTCGCAGGCGAGACGTTGACGGGCTGAGTTCCATGCCCGCTCGAGTTCGGCCCGCCGATTGAGCATGTCGGCGTACAGCCCGACCGGTCGTCCCTGGCTGTCGATGACTCCACCCGCTTCGGCACCCGAGATCGTTTGCCGGCCGAAATTCAGCGCCTTCTGGTTGGCTGCCGTCTGTGTCGCAACAATGATCCTGGTGAGGCTTGGGGCGAAAAGCAGCTGCACGAGTAACTCGGAGATGATGACGCCGAACACGGCCGCGACTGCGACGCGCCCCCAACGTCCGTGCAGTTGTGGGGAGTCGCGGCGCCAGCGGGCGGGCTTGGCACGCCCGACGTCGAAACTTGCCGTCTGGCTGGTGATGGAGAGCTCCAGCGCGTACACGAACATGGCCCAAACCGCCGCCGGCAGCGCGTATCCCAGATGGTTGACAAAGGTCACGCCCCCAGCCAGGCCATCCGCACCGGCAAGGTCTCGCATGGCCTGGGCGTTGAACACCAGCGTGAAGAACATCCGGGCGCACATCCAGTGCACCAGGGCGACGATCGCCATGGTGAACCCGAGCGCCCGGTATGCCGCGCGCTGACCGGGCGTGAGCACGTCTCGCGGACGGGTTCCGGTGAGCCTGATCGGCAGATCCAGAATCTCCCGACCGAGCCACGTTGGGATGCGGACCACGGATGCGGCTTTCCGACCGACGGCGGCGCGGGAATCGGGCTTCCGCGCCGCTGGTTTGTCAGTCGACAGCGGCATCAGGACGACCGATCAACGGCTTGCGCACTGTTAGTTGCGCACTGGCCACACAATCCCCCGAAAATACTGCAGGCAGCCTCTGGAAACGTTGACGGCTACTCTCTCACGCGGGATCGTATGGTGGCGTGCTGGTGTCGGTGCCGTGGGTCGATGATGTCTGAGCCCTGTGAATCGCTACCCTGACCATCGTCGCCGTTCATCGGAAAGAAGCCGCCATTTATGCGGGCCGTTGTCACGCCATTGGTGCGGTTGGGGCAGGACACGTCACTGACGCGAACGGTGCGATCATCAACTCGTCCCCGGCGAGTGTGCGGACGTCGCTGCCAACCTCACTGATCGCCTCGACGCGCACATGGACTCCGCAGCCCGGCCGGCGAGCCCTCTTGACTCCCTTGGGCTCCCTTGACGTCGATATCTCGGCGTTCGCCGAACAAGGCCCTCGGCCGCGGGCGCTACGTGCGATGGCTGGCCAGCTCACTTATGATCAACAAGGAATCCGTGGTCGATACGTGTCACCAGTGACGCGTATCGACCACCGGTCCGCAGGAGCACGGATTATCCTCCGTGCGGTGAATCAATTGCCGCAGGAGTGGACCCACTTGGATGACGCGATCTCATTTCTCAAGGCCTTGCCGTACCCATCCAGGCCGGGCCCCCAGCTGAAGTAGTTGTACCGCAGATCCCGCCATACGCTGCCAGCGCCAAGGCATCCCCAGGCGCCGGTGTAGTTCGTGTGAAAGTAGAAATTGATGCTATTTCCATGCGCGCTGTTGTTCTGGACCGCCCCGGCCTTGTTCCGGAAGTTCCCGCAGTCGTCACCCCATGTACTATCGTCGTTATACCATCGACATACGGCGGTGGCATAATTGTCGTCGTTCCAGATGTTGTTCCAGGCGTACACATAGCCGTCGCCGCAGGAAAAGCCATTCACGGTTACCGTCTGGAAATCACCGAGCTTATCCCAGTTCCCGGGAAAGTAGGTCACCCCGTTGTCGTTTACCGAGACCTTGCCAACGCAGCCCAGCGGTACGTAGAACTGGTCAACATCGGCACCGTCATGATAATAGCCTCCGCGCGCCTGCCCATTTGCGAGCGATTCCTGATGCCAGCCTTGCCCGTCGACATACCAGCGGATTTGGATTGTTTGTCCCGAATGATTGATCACCTCCCCGCACGGAGGAATCGTGCACCCGTTCGCCAGCGCGGGGCTCGACGTGAACACAACTCCCAGTCCGGCCAATAACAATGCCGTTATAAAGGTGGCGAACAACTTCCGTACACGCTTCATTGGTATCCCCTCGTGATTGTGGATTGCCATGGCTACGCGTCGCGCGCCCTTGTTTCGAGGCGTGTAGATCATGTGTGGTGTTCTACGTTGTTCTCCACGGCGGCGCATGCAGACTGTAGGTATACGCCCGAACCGCCGGCAAGAGATCGACCCGACGCTGGGACGATGGGACGCTTGACCCATCCTGACCTGCTGAAACGGCAACGGACGGGACGGTCGAGCTGCGTCGGACAAGCAATGGGCGCCCGCGCGTGACCGGCTGGCCGTTGCGAAACGATCTACCGCTGGGCGGCCAGGGCTACCCGGTCCACATCCACACACACCTCGTAGGTACCGCTCGTGGCCACCAACGGGTGGGAGCCATCAAAGTCGCGGGCGGCCGCGAGAGCGAAGCGGACCAAGCCCTCGATCTCGCGGCCACTGCCAGGGATCCGCCAGATCGCCTGCGCAAGGTGGTGATCGGAAAGTTTTCAGACCCAGCGTTTGCTCAACTTCGTCTGGGTCGACATCTCTGCCAGAGAGCACCTCGATGAGCAGGTGACGCCGAAAGCCGTCCGACGCCGTGCACGGTCGGCTCCTCGTCCGCGACGCCGTAAAGCACCCCCGGCCGCGACGATCGAGGCCGTCCTTGACGCCTACGAGAGGTCTTCACTCGGCTCGCCAACAACACATCAGTTATCCACCTGGATATCAACGTAAAAACATCTGTGTGCGGACCGCTACCGGAGGGTGCGGCCGACGGCCCAGGCCCGATCGGTGACGGATAGCCTGCCTGTGTCCGTCACCGACCCGCGGAGGAGACCTTTGGAGATCCGAGAGGCCCAGAAACGCGCCTGGGCCAACAAGATTGACAAGGGATTCAACACCACCGACACGGCATTGGAGTTTGGACTGCTCACCGCCGAGGTCGGTGAAGCGTTCACCGCCTGGCGTAAACGACTCCCTGACTTCGGCGAAGAACTCGCGGACATCGCCATCTACCTCATGGCACTCGCCGAAATGAACGGCATCGACCTCGACACCGAGGTCGTGCGGAAGCTCGACAAGAATGTCGGCCGCACCTACGAACGCACGGCCGACGGCGTCCTCGTCCGCGTCCGGGAACAAGATCCGAAAGGCCAGGCATTGAGCGGATAATTCGTCACTCGCGGTTGGTGCGTGCGGCCCGGGCATAGTGCGGCTCCGGGCCGGCCCGCCGCGGCGGGACCAGAACTCGGGCGAACGAGCCTTCGAAGCGTTCCCGCGCCACCGAGTGTTCTTCTGAGGTCAGCCAGCCGTCGTCGGCGACCTCGTCTATTATCCGCGGTGTGAGGTCGACGACACTGGTAGCGAGGCTGTGCACCAGCAAATGGATGGCGACCTCGGACGGTGTCCAGGTAATCAGCCCGGTCCAGACGCCTTCGTCGAGCATGTGCAACCAGATGCCGCGACTACGCCAGCGGACCTGGAAACAGCCGGTGAGACGAGCGTGGAGCACAGCCGCCCGTTCTCCGCAGGCAGCGGACCGGAACTCATGCGGGTTGTCCAGCAGCGAGATTGTCGAGATTGTCACGTCCAGTAGTCGGTTGAGTTTGGCGTGGGATGGTGATCCCGCCATCTGTATCGCGACAGCCTGGACACATCCCAGCTACGCACATCCTCGTATGGCCGGCGCGGAGATCGCGCGGCATCCTCTTCGCAAGGGGCGGGTCGATGGGTCCGTGGTGTCCGCGGCCGACGCCCGGTTTCGGACGGCGTCCCGGCGCTGCCGGCCGTGGTCCACGCGCCGTTCACAAAACCTGATCGGCCCGACTGCCGGGCTGTTCTCGCGTCCAGACCGTCATGGAGGAGTGGTTCTACGCGATGCCTACCGACAAGCCTGCCATTGTTCTGATCCACGGGGCGTTCGCCGATGCGTCCGGTTGGGGCGATGTGGTCGCGAGGCTTCAGGCCCTCGGCTTCACCTGTTACGCTCCGGCCAATCCGTTGCGCGGTGTGATCAGCGACGGTGAGTACATCCGCGCGTTCGTCTCCACTATTGACGGCCCGGTCGTGTTGGTCGGGCATTCCTACGGTGGCAGTGTGATCACCAATGCCAGTACGGGGAACGCCAACGTCAAGGCCTTGGTCTACGTTGCCGCCTTCGCGCCGGAGGAGGGTGAGGCGCTGGGTGCCGCGCTCGCGCTGGGTGACGGGAGCACCGATCTGGCCAAGCATCTGGTGCTCCGGCCCTACCCGGGCGCTCCCGAGGGCGACGCCGACGTGTATATCGATCCGGTGTACTTCCACGAACTGTTCTGCGCCGATGTCGACGCGGGGCGGGCGGTGGTCATGGCGTCGAGCCAGCGCGGCTTCGCCGCGTCGTGCCTGTCGACGCCGTCGGGGACGCCGGGGTGGCGCACGATTCCGAGCTGGTATCTCGTGGCGGCGGACGACGCGACGATCCCACCGGAGGCCGAGCGGGTGATGGCGACGCGTGCCGGCGCGCACACGATCGAGGTGGCCAGCTCCCACGTGGCGATGATCAGCCATCCGGTGGAGACGGCCGACCTGATCATCGCTGCCGCCAGCTGAC
>NZ_CAKJTP010000178.1:0-1536 GCF_917627335.1 Protofrankia sp. CiT1
GCACCGAGGAGCGTGGTCGCGCGCCGGTGCGCCGCTTGGTCGCGAGCGGGTGTTCCCCGGACGCCGAGGCGACGCGCGGCCCGGGATGGTCGAAGATCCCGCGGGAGCTCGGGTCGCCTCCCCGCGCGGCGTACACGCTGGTCTGTTCGTCGAGCCACCGGCATGGGGTGCCCGATGACAGACGAGAGCTGTGATCGGTCGTCCTCGAGAGCGCCGTGGCGAGTCGCGGGCTGCGGCAGCGGCGCCTGGAGCCGGCCCGGGTTTGGTCTACCGTAGGGACAGGCGGAGCACTCTCCGCGGCAGGTCCGAGGTGGGAAGGCGGTGTCGATGATGAGTTCGCCTTCCGGCGGCCCCCCGCCCGGGTCGCGCTACACCGACGTGCGCCCGTACGCGGTCGCCGACTCCCTTGGCGATCTTCACGGTCCGACGGCCGGTGTGGTCGTCCTGGACCGGTGGCTGGACTGGTCGGGTTCGGGTCGCTACGACCTGGGAAATCCGGGCCGGCTGGTTCGGATGTACGAGACCGTTCTGCGTGAGGCGTCGAAGAAGACGGACCTTTCGCGGTGGCTGGACGGGCGCACACTCGTGCGGCTCTGGCGGGAACTCGTGCTGCCACCGCAGGTGCGCAGCCGCTGGGAGACACGGTTCCCCGAACTGGCCACCGGGCACTGGTCCGCGGCGTAGCGACGTTGACGGCGCAGACCCCGCCGATCCACCGGCGGCTGGCGGCCATCGGACTGGATGTCGGCGGGCCGTGCGGGTTCGCGCTGGCCGGCGGTCACGCTGTCGCGGCCCACGGGATTCTCCAGCGGCCCAGCGAGGACGTGGACCTGTTCGCGGACTGGGCCAGGCGCGCGGACTTCCCCGCCGCGGTGGACGCCGTGATCGCGGCATACAGAGCCGACGGCCTCGAGGTCCACGTCGAGATGCGAACCGATCTGATGGCGCGTCTCCACGTGACGGACCCGAACCAGCCCGGCGAGCTTCACCGCGTCGAACTGGTCGCCAACTGGCGGTTCCAGCCGCCGGTCCAGATGGACGTCGGACCGGTACTCCACCCGGACGACGTCATGGCCGGCAAGATCGACGCGCTGTGCAACCGCGCCGCCGCCCGCGACTTCCTAGACATTGACGCTGCGATCACCGGAGGGCACTACACCCTCGACCGACTCTGCGAGATCGCCCAGGAGGCCGACGCCGGGTTCGACCGCCGGCACTTCGCCGCGATGCTTGAGCTAATCGGCCGACTTGACGACCGCGACGACTTCGCCGCCTACGGCGCGACCCCCGAGTACCTGGCTGGCCTGCGGCTGAGAGTCGCAGACTGGCGCACCCACCTCACCAGGGAATGAACACCGCCTCGCTCGCGGCCCCATCGAAGCGGACGCGCCTGTCGGCCAGATCGGGACGCCGAGGCGGATACCGAGCGCGAGGTCGTTGCCCAAGCCGTTATGGCTGCTGTTTGGGGCTGTCCACTGTCCAGTCGTGGCCACCAGACACCGGATGCTCAAGTCGTCATGGGGCTGCCAACTGGAC
>NZ_CAKJTP010000178.1:2203-7912 GCF_917627335.1 Protofrankia sp. CiT1
GGGCGGTCTCCAGCGGTCAGTGCACCACCCGTATCGTGCTGGGATCCACGGGGTTCCGGCACGATACGGATGCCCGGATAATGCACTGACCGGTTGAGACCACCCATCTTCGTGCAGGAACAGAACTGCCGGTATGCTGGCGAGGGAATCGTGGTCATTGGAGGGACAACGGCCCCCCTTGATATCTCGATATCTCGCTGACGTTGGACGTATCCGGGCCCGGCACCATCGGGGTCTCACCCAACGGGCAGTACGTCACCGTGGACCCCAGCCGCGACAGTTCCACCGGGACACGTTCCAGGTTGGATAGCAGCGATACTTCCCCCGCGCCTTCGGTTACGGCCGGTGTTCCCGGGACGACGTCGATGTCGGTCACCGACGCGAGTGCTGTCACTGCTGCCGGCGACGGGCCGCGCGGCGTGTCCTCCGCCCGGCTCGCCTACCTCGGCGACGAGACCACGCCACCGACCCGCCGTCGGCGCGACCTCGCGGATCTGGTGACCGACGTGGACGACGAGGGCGCCGCGTTCGGGGTCGTGGAGCGGACGCTGCGCGCGGCCACACCGACATGATCCGTGGGCTGGTTTTCGCGCCTGACGGCACCGTCCTCGCCTCCGGCGGCGAGGACGCCACGAATCCGCCTGTGGGACGTCTCCATCGGACGAAGCGTCGGGCAGTTACCCCGGGCCAGCGGCGAGATCATCTGGGCGTTCGCCGGGAGCCCGGACGGGAGCCAGCTGGCCGTGGCAGGTGGCCCCCGAGGTCCTGCGCTGGCCGCTGTCGATGGCCGCGTGGGCAGCCCAGGCCTGCACCCTCACCGGCTGTGACCTCACCCGGCCGTGACCTCACCGCGGCCGAGCAGGCCCTCTACCTGCCGACCACGGAGTCATCCCCGCAATGCCCGGCCCGGACGGACGTCCAACCCGGCGGTTGATCCACGGGCCGGCGGGGTCCGCGCGGACCGGGCCGCCCGGAGACGGCGGTGAGGCAGCCCGCGAGCCCGTGACGTTCGACTGCCGAGTCGCCATGATCTACGTCCTGTGCGGACGGGACGACGTCCTTCGCCGCATGGGCCTGCGCCCGTGCAAGTCTTGGTTCATGAAGCAGCGGACAATCGACGGCAACGAGGCAGCTGCTTCGGTGGCATATCGGGCAAGCGAGGTCATCGCCATCTACCCGATCACCCCTGCCTCGGGCATGGGCGAACTCGCCGACGTGTGGGCAGCCGCGGGGCGCCCCAACCTGTGGGGCGGGGTACCCGAGGTGGTCCAGCTACAGAGCGAGGGCGGTGCCGCCGGCGCCGTCCACGGTGCTCTGCAGACGGGTGCACTGTCCACCACCTTCACCGCGTCGCAGGGGCTCCTGCTGATGCTGCCGAACATGTTCAAGATCGCCGGTGAGCTCACGCCGATGGTGCTCCATGTGGCCGCCCGGACCGTGGCCACCCAGGCCTTGTCGATCTTCGGTGACCACAGTGACGTGATGGCCGCGAGGTCGACCGGCTTCGCCATGCTCTCCTCGGCGTCGCCGCAGGAGGCGCACGACCTCGCCGCGGTCGCGCATGCGGCCACGCTGCACACCCGTGTCCCGTTCCTGCACTTCTTCGACGGCTTCCGCACCTCGCACGAGCTGAACGAGGTCACGCTGCTCGATGACCCGGCCCTGGCCGGCCTGCTGCCCGACGGGCCCATCGACGCGCATCGCCGCCGCGCGCTGTCGCCGGACCATCCGGTGATCCGCGGCACCACGCAGGACCCCGACACCTTCTTCCAGGGCCGCGAGGCGGCCAACACCTACTACGCGGCGGTCCCGGGGGCCGTCCAGCGTGCGATGGACCAGTTGGCCGCCGCGACCGGCCGAACGTACCGGATCTTCGAGTACCACGGTCACCCGGAAGCCGACCGAGTCGTAGTGATCATGGGTTCCGGCCGGTCGGCGGTACGCGCTGCGGTCGACCGGCTGGTGGGGCGTGGGGAGCGGGTCGGGTTCGTCCAGGTCCGGCTGTACCGTCCCTTCGACGGTGCGGCGTTCCTCGCCTGCCTGCCACCGGCGGTGCGTTCGATCGCAGTCCTCGACCGGACGAAGGAGCCGGGCGCGCTGGGCGAGCCCTTGCGGCTCGACGTGCTGGCAGCGCTCGCGGAACGACCCGAACGCATGCCGCGGGTGATCGGCGTCCGCTACGGGCTGGCGTCGAAGGAGTTCACCCCCGCGATGGCGGCGGCGGTGTTCGAGGAGCTGACCCGGGACCGCCCGCGGCGCGAGACGACGGTCGGCATCGACGACGACGTCACCCACCTGTCCCTCACCGTGAACGAGGCGGCCTTCCCCGAGCCGGACGACGTCTTGCGCGCCGTGTTCTACGGGCTCGGCAGCGACGGCACCGTGGGCGCCACCCGCACCACCGCCGGCATCGTGGGCGATCACACCTCGCTGCATGCGCAGGCCTACTTCGTGTTCGACTCCAAGAAGTCCGGCTCGATGACGGTGTCGCATCTGCGGCTGGCGCCGCGGCCGGTCGATGCGCCGTGGCTGATCCGTGACGCCCAGTTCGTGGGCTGCCACCAGTCGTCGCTGCTGGACCGGGTCGACGTGTTCGCGGCAGCGGGGCAGGGCGCCACCGTTTTGCTGAACACCTCCTACCCTCCGGAGCAGGTGTGGACGCACCTGCCCACCGAGGCCCAGCGGCACCTGCTGGACAGGGACGCCCGGCTGTTTGTCGTCGACGCCGACCAGGTGGCGGCGACGGCCGGCATCCCCGGCATCGTCAGCCCCGTGCTGCAGACCTGCTACCTGCGGTTGTCCGGCCTGTTCGAGGCGGACGCGGCGGTCGCCGCGGTGAAGAAGGGCGTCCTCGCCAGCCAGCGCAAGCGCGGTGAGGAGATGCTGCGTCGCAACGCCGCGGCCATCGACGCGGCGCTGAACGCACTGTGCGAGGTCGACCTGCGCGGCTGTGCGGTCAGCGGAACCGTGCGCCGACGTCTGGTCGGTGACGTGCCTGAGTTCGTCCGGCAGGTCACGTCGCGGATCATGGCCGGTGAGGGTGACCAGCTCCCGGTCAGCGCCCTGCCGGCCGACGGCACCTTCCCGGTGGGCACGGCCCGGTACGAAAAGCGCGGCATCGCCCGCGAACTACCGGTCTGGGATCCCGACCTGTGTGTCAGCTGCGGCAAGTGCGCGATCGTCTGCCCGCATGCGGCGATCCGGATGACCCTGTTCGACCCGGCCCGCCTCGCCGACGCCCCCGCATCATTCCGCCACACCCGCCCGAAGGATCCCCGGCTTGGCGAGTACCGGCTCACGATCCAGGTCGCGCCGGATGACTGCACCGGCTGCGGTGTCTGCGTCGAGGCCTGCCCGGCGAAGAGCCGCGAGATGCCCGACCACCGGGCCCTCGACATGGTCGACGCCGCCTCCCGCTTCGATGAGGAACGGATCAGCTGGGCCTTTCACGAGACCCTGCCGGCGGTCGAGCCGGGGTTGGCCTCGGCGACCACTGTCCGCGGTTCGCAGCTGCGGGAACCGCTGTTCGAGTTCTCCGGCGCCTGCGCCGGCTGCGGCGAGTCGCCCTACCTGAAGCTGCTCACCCAGCTGTACGGCGACCGCATCGTGGTCGCCAACGCCACCGGCTGCTCGTCCATCTACGGCGGGAACCTGCCCACCACACCGTGGACGACCAACGCCGATGGCCGCGGCCCGGCCTGGGTGAACTCCCTGTTCGAGGACAACGCCGAGTTCGGCCTGGGCATGCGCCTCGCGCTGGACGCCCGGGCCCGGGAGGCCCGCCGTCTGCTGCGCGCCGAGGGCGCGCTGCTCGGCGACCAGCTCGTCGACGCGATCCTGGACGCCGACCAGTCCACCGAGGCCGGCATCCTCGACCAGCGGGCCCGGGTGGCTGAACTACGACGCCGGCTGGGGGGCGTCGACCACAGCGCCCGGCTGGACGCCCTCGTCGACGACCTCGTCGCGAAGAGCGTGTGGATCGTCGGCGGCGACGGCTGGGCGTACGACATCGGCTTCGGTGGCCTCGACCACGTGCTCGCCTCCGGGCGCGACGTCAATGTGCTTGTCCTCGACACCGAGGGATACTCCAACACCGGCGGGCAGGCGTCGAAGTCGACGCCGCGGGCAGCCGTCGCGAAGTTTGCCGTCGGCGGCAAGCGGACCCGCAAGAAGGACCTCGGTCTCGTCGCGGCAGCCTACGGCGACGTGTATGTCGCCCAGGTGGCGCTCGGTGCCAACGACGCGCACACGGTGAAGGCCTTCAACGAGGCGGCCAGCTGGGGTGGCCCGTCACTGATCATCGCCTACAGCCACTGCATCGCCCACGGCATCAACATGACCAACGGCATGGCGCACCAGAAGGCCGCGGTACGGTCCGGCTACTGGCCCCTGTACCGGTTCGATCCGCGCATGGAGGAGCAGCCGTTCTCGCTCGATTCCCGGGCGCCGTCGATCCCGTTCAGCGAGTTCGCCGCGACCGAGTCCCGCTTCGCCCGGCTCAGCATGGCCAACCCCGAGGAGGCCGACCGGCTTGAGGCGCTCGCGCAGCGCGACATCCTCGGCCGGTGGCAGAGTTACGAACACGAGGCCGCCCAGGACCGCACACCGCCGCGGAAAGCTGACCCTGTCGACGGCACCGTGACCGCGTAACACCTGGCCGAACGGTGCCCGGCTGTTCGTCGTCCCAGACGGCGGACAGCCGGGATACTGTCCGCCGCGCATCGGCGATCTTCTTGGACGTGAGCTCTCCGATCCGCAGCTCGATCTCGGGTGTCTGACCGGTGACGAGTTCCTTCGCCTGGACTGTCAGTGCACCACCCTGGTCCATCCGGAACGTGATGTCGATCGGCGGGCCCTGCGGCAGCGGAGGCAGCCGTTCGATGCGCCTCTGGCCGACAGGATCGGGTTTGAGATGCACACGAGCCGACGCGGCCAGGGGCGTGCGGGGCGACCGCGACAGTCACACCAAAGGTGTACACGTCTGGCTACACTTTGACGATGCTGATCGAGACGTTGTCCATACGCGAGGCGCGCACAGCTGCCCCGGGTGTTGGCACGCTTCCGCCACCCTCGACGCCTACATCCCAGGTCATCACCTGTCTCGATACGTATCAGTCAGCCAGGAGATTGGCATGGGAAAACATCGCGGCGGAAACAGCGACGACTCGGGCAGCTCCGGTGGTGGCCGCCATCGCCAACCGCAGACCTGCGCACGGTGCAACGGACGCGGGACGGTCACCGTCGGAGGCGACGGCAAGGACGGCAACAGCGCGGGAGAGACCAAGACGTGCGGGGTCCGCGCCGGAAGCGGGACAGTGTGAACCGCGCGGACTTCATCCCAGACGTGATCTGGACGTATGACGAGGACGGCTGGGCAATCCCCGTCAACCGCCACGACAACCCCAGGAAATGGCATGAACTGGTCGAATCCGAAAGCTGGATCATAACCCAAGTCGACGACGGGAAGCTGCAAGACGGCAAGGGCCTGATCCCCACCAGCTCGTCCAGTGCTCTGGACGTCATGGCCCTGATGCTCAATCTCCTCGACGTGCAGACGGGCATGAACGTCCTGGAGATCGGTGCCGGCACCGGCTACAAC
The DNA here is from genome assembly GCF_917627335.1 of Protofrankia sp. CiT1. Classification (NCBI taxonomy): domain Bacteria; kingdom Bacillati; phylum Actinomycetota; class Actinomycetes; order Frankiales; family Frankiaceae; genus Protofrankia; species Protofrankia sp. CiT1. The sequence goes on from NZ_CAKJTP010000178.1 coordinate 7,803, forward strand.
GCCGCGCTGATCGCACAGCAGGTCGCCCCCGGACGGGTGACAACGATCGAAGTAGATGAGGAAATCGCCGAGCACGCGCGGCGGGCCCTTCGCAGAACAGGCCTGCCCGT
>NZ_CAKJTP010000179.1:0-574 GCF_917627335.1 Protofrankia sp. CiT1
GACAGCAACCGGGACAGCCCCGGAGAGGATCTCTTCAGTGGCGTGCCCTGACACCAACCAGTAGCGGGAAACGACCGCCTGTGTACGGTGTGCTGGCCGTAGCATACGGCCCGGCACGACTGGCAGGCCATGGTGTCGAGGCCTTTCGACTGGAGCGCTCCCGGTGTTCCGTGGACAGCGGACCTGAAGTCCACTGTCTGGAAGGGGCCTCGGATCACCGACGTTCGACCTGTCGCCAGCCAGAGGGGCTTCCATTTCAGCAAGGTGTCGACAGTCCGCGAACGAGTCCGGCGGCCGGGTATCTCAACCCGCTCGCCAGCGCTGACGGTGTATCGGCCGCCCAGCTGTGGTGGCCTCGGCGATGTCCTTCGGAGACAAGAGCGCTGTCTTTCCGGGGCAGCCGTGTCGTCGCCTGGTGGTGGTTTCCTATGCGAGCCGGCTCGATCACGAGCCGGTACCGCATCACTGAGTTTGTCCGCTCCGAAAGGGAGAAGGTCCATGACTGAAAGTCCAGCGCCAGCGCCAGCGCCGAGCTTTGCCCCATTCTTCACGGATATAGTCGCCGCGGGAATGT
>NZ_CAKJTP010000179.1:1303-7730 GCF_917627335.1 Protofrankia sp. CiT1
CACTCGACGCGGTCTCCGCGAGGCGCTGATTCAACTCAGCCACAGGCCGGTACCCACCGGGACAAAAATCCCCCAATGGGTACCGGTTCGGGGTGTCTCGACGCGCGTTATATCTGATCATTTCTATCCTCGTTCCGAGGAGGCCGAGTGGAGTCACGACCAGAACCGCCATTCGCTGGGCCCGCACATGCCGATCTTGACCTGACGAACGCGTGCAATTTACAGTGCTCACACTGCGATGTCTCGTCGGGCATTCCGCTGACGGAGGAACTTGACCGCACCGGGATATTCAGCATTATTGGCCAGCTTTACAATCTGGGAGTTCTTAGTCTCACCGTGGCGGGCGGGGAGCCGTTCCTTCGGCCTGATGCCGTTGACATCCTGGAACGGGCATGTAGCTATCCTGGGTGGCGTGTGAGCGTGATCACGAATGGTACGTTGCTTTCTGGGCGGCTTGTTTGGGATCTGCTCCACCGCTGCCCGGGTTTGAGTGTAACAGTGAGCCTTGATGGTTCGATGCCAGCTTCGTTCGATATTATCCGTCATAGCGGAAGGCGCACGACGGCCGCACAGAGGTCCTTGTTCTCGCTTGTGACGAGTGGAATAGCGCGCGGCGCGGAAGCGGGCTTGGAGATGCACGCAGCCTTTGCCCTCACCTGTGTTAATCAGGCCGATCTGATGCCAACCTATAATCTTGCGATCGACCTCGGTGTTCGTGACATACTTGCGATCAAGTTCTTTCCCGGCGGCCGCGGATTAGAGCACGTTGCCGAAATGGAGTTCCCCTATCCCGAATGGGCCGAGATGATGGTAGCGTTGACAAAAGCAAAGATGGGCGGCGATCTCCCCTATCTTGCTCTTTCCGTTCCAGCGCCGTGGGAGTTCTATCTCCCACTCATAGACGCTGGGGTCGACATCGCCGAGGCCGAGGCAGCATGGGGCTACCAAGCGCCTCTTCGGGAGCCGGTGTATCTCGCTACTGGTTCGCTTGGGGACCCCAGCGGAATTATTGATCTTAATGTAGTGGCAAATGGGGATGTCTTCCCGGTCACGCTCATGAGCCGCGATCGTTCGGCGCTCTGCGGAAATATAATGGACCGGCCTCTTGCCGACATCTGGCGATACTCAGAACCGCTCGGGCGCCTCCGCGAGTTGACCCTGAAAGATCTCTGCGAAGACTGCCGCGCCTGCGGGATAGTCACAATATGTGGAGGAGGTTCGCGGGCACGCGCTCTCACCCGAACAGGCCGTATCGATGGGCCAGACACTGCCTGCCCGCGAATAGGCCGCGCCGAATGAGTAGTCTTTGGGAGGATATCGATGCTGACATTCGCCGACGGAGGTCTCGCCGTCCGAGTACTAGTCCACCAGACAGGCGAATGCGAGATTCGTTTTGACGGTAGAATTCTTGTGGGAAACTTGGACCTGACCGCGCTCGTATCGTATTTAGACCACGATCCGGACGGAAGCCGAAGCGACAGTTTCGCCACTTTTTTGGGCCTCTCAGGGAAGGATTTCGTCAGCAGGGCGAAATCTGTCCTCCTGAGTATGCGCGATGTCGGGATACCGATTTCTGTATGGGGAAGATGGGCTCAACATATCTGCTCAGAGTAATACTCCGCACAGGCATGCCGTAGCTATCCTCTCTAGACTGGTCTTTCGCACATGGGATTTCGATGCTCCGGCCGACGTTATTTTCGATCATGATGACGGACTCTCGTCGATAATCCGCACCCACCGTGACCGGTCGCACCGAGTTTTGCCAGAAAGTGCCCTCCAGGCACCAACAAGGCGAACAGCGGACAAATAAAAAATCACACCATCCGCCCACCGAATACACGTGCGGAAGACGAGCCTAGAAAAGGCGTGACAACGATGGGAATTGCCACCGACTACAGCCAGCTCCGCCCACATCGCTCAATGCTACGGGACACCTCACGCACGTTCGCATTCGCGCGGGCTCTACACCACGCCGTCACCTCAGAGTCGATCGTTCTCGATATGGGCACGGGTACGGGGATTTTGGCCATGATCGCTGCGCGCCTCGGAGCGGCGAAGGTGATCGCTGTGGAACGCACGAGGATGGCCGACATCGCCCGGCGGCTCGTACTTGATAATCGCCTTGACACGACCATCGACGTCATCTTCGCGGACGCTGCGGAGATTGAGCTGGATGGGAAGGTCGACGTTCTCGTCAGTGAGTGGCTCGGCGGCATTGCCATCGATGAAAATCTTCTGAGCCCCCTCCTCGCGGTCCGCGATAAGTGGCTCAAACCCGGCGGTACGCTGATTCCAGCCGCGATCACATCATGGCTTGCGCCGACATTCGATCCGTATCTCGCGGACGAGTTCGACTTCTTCACATCGCGAACCTACGGTATCAACCTTGATCTTATCCGCGACATGTCGGCAAACGAGCTGTACTACGGCCGTCATCATTTAGGTTCCGACACTGTACTGAGTCCCGCCCAAGAGATGTGGAGTCTTGATCTCGCGACGTTGCGGGCGCCAGACACCGACCGTGGATATGCGGCATCGTGTGACTTCGTCTTCGAGGCCGATGCGGTGGCAAATGGCCTCATGATGTGGTTCTCAGCAGTCCTCACCCCCAACGTTTCGCTGTCCTGTGCGCCCGACAGCGAAACGTGCTGGGGGCGCACTGTAGCGCCGTTTACGACCGCTATTGCCTTACGCGCGGGTGATACACTCTCTGTCGATATGGAGGTCGAGCCAGCCGGGCCGGGGTGGGTCTACACGCGGTGGTCCTACGCGGTCAACGGAGTTTCCCGGGGCGCGGGTGACAACCACAAGGCGCTGATTTGACCTCGCTTGGAACCTCCCTATACCTCCTCGGCGACCTCTATTCCGAGGGCGCTGGCGAGCGAGAAGGCTAGACCACCGAGGTCTCCGGTGGATACGACTGCTCCCCTCATGCTCGTAACGCCGTGAACCCCGACGAGGCTACAATTCGCCAGTCGTGCCCCGTCCATCTGCGCTCCTGACAGTTGGGCGCCGGCGAGGTCGCAGTGTTCAAAGATAGCTCCCCGAAGGTCCGCGTCCTGAAAATCGGCCTGCTTCAGGTTGCAATTGCGGAACAGCGTGCTCGACATCCGGCAGGATCTGAAGTTCGCCAGATCGAGGCGGCAGTCCTCTATCAGGACATCGCGTAGTCTTCCCTGTGTCCATGCCGCGCCCGTCATCCTGTTCGTCCGAATCTCCGCCGAGATGAGGGACGACTTCACGGCTCGGATGTTCGACAGGTTCGATTTCTCGATTCTCACATGGGTCATCAAAACTGAGGTGAAGCGACATCCGCCCATATCCACGGATGCAAAACTGCTCTTTTCGAGCTCAATCGACCGGAAGGAGGCTCCACCGAAGTCGCTGCCGTTGAACAGCGTGGCGACGTATATTCCGTCATCCTGCAACTCGGTGCCCGTGTTGAGCACGGCAGGGATCTGCGGTGGGCTTGGCGTTCTCGCCTTGGCCGAACGATACGGCGCGTGGACCATGGGGGCATTGTAGGCGGTGCGGCGGTCGACGAGGCAGGGAGGTACCTGGTCTGCCGGGGCCGCCCGTAGTCCGCCTACTGCGCTGCCCCGCGCGATGCTAGCGCGTTGTCCAGCTCTCGTACGGCTGACGAGGAGGTCTAGGAATCGAGCAACCGGCGGACCTCGGTTACACGTTGCACGATCCGGCCTGATCCTGTGTCCAACGCGATCGTGACAGCCTCGCTGAGGCAGGCGCATGCCGCATCGACGTTTCCCTGTTTTGTGTAGGCGTGAGCCAGTTCCGTGAGCGTCGACGCCCGCTCACGGACAAGTGTCGCTGGCAGCATCCGCAGGGACGTACGGAAGGATCGGGCGGCCTCAGCCGGCCGTCCGAAAAGGAGCTGGCAGCGTCCATACCACTTGTCCAGTTGGGAATAGCTGTAGAAGTCAAGCCATTCGTAGCCGGAGTCATCTGGTTGTGCGAGATGGCGTTCCGCCGCGCTCAGGGCCTGGCCGCAGGCCGCGTGCTCGCCCAGGGTTGCGTAACACCAGCCGGCCGCGGCCGCGAGCCAGGACGCCAGTCGCGGCGCCCGGACGCCAGCGGCCAGCCGCCGGGCGGCTTCCAGGTGGTCCAGCGCTTCTCGGGCCCGTCCCATCGAGGTCAAGGCACGTCCGAGATTGCCCATCGCCCAAGCCGCTCTGGCGGGGTCGTCGGCCTCCTGGGCGAGGGTCATTGCCCGTCGGTAGTGCAGTTCCGCCTCATCCGGGATGCCGGCATCGTAGGCCAGCCAGCCGGCAAGTTCGGCTGTCTCGCTCGCAAGCTGAATCAGCTCTCGGCGGTCCTCTTGCGCCACCTGCTCCCCGAGGTCGATGACGGCCTGAAGGTGGCGCCGGACGGCCGGGGCGACGTGAGCAGGGCCGATCTGTCCGTCGAGGCGCCTCAACGAGGAAGCGACTTGCCGGATATCGTCCACGGGCCGTCCAGGTCCGGCACGCTGACCGGAGGGGGTCAACGAGCCGGAAGCCACTACTGCCGCGGCAGGCAAGCCAGTCCGACGGCCAAGGTGGAGGACCGTGAGCGGCAGATCTCGTCTACGTGTCTGGTCCGTCACCGGCGACCCCTCCTGCGACGACACAACGCAGACGATACGGTGCCGACCAGCGGTCGGGAAGGCTCTCGCTACACCGCCGCAGCCCGCAAACGCTCATCGAGGCTATGTACTTCTCGATCCTCGCGGTATGCCGGAGAAATCGATCCGCGTATCGAACGGACCCTTTGTACTATCCGAGCCGATTTTGTCCACGACGCTATCTCGACGGCGTCACCGAGGAACGAGCATCCGGCGTCCAGCTCGTTGGCAGCGATGTGCGCTTCACCGAGATGACAGAGGAATTGGGATCGCTCGCGGACGAGATGCGGCGGGTGGAGAGCCAGGGCGCGCTCCAGTTCCCGCAGCGCATGCCGATGTTGTCCCAAGGCGAGGTATGCGCGGCCTCCGGCCGACACGACGTGTGCCATGTGGAAGAATGACATCCAGGAAGTGCAGGTGTCGCGTTCGGATGCTTCGAGTAACCGTTCGGCCATGCCATAGGAACGCCACGCCTCGTGGCCGTCACCTAGCCGTGCGTTTGTATGGCAGGCGATCGCGGCAAGCCAGGAACTGGTCACAGTAGAGCTGGTCCGACTAGCGACATCATGGGCTGCTTGGAGCACGTCGAGCGCTTGCCGGTCATTCTGTAGATGGTTCAGAACGAGAGCCTCGCTGCCCAGCACCCAGGCCAGAAAGCCGGGATCGTCCCCTTCGCCGGCAAGAGTCGCCGCTGCACGGTAATGAGCAAAGGATGCGTCATACTCGCCGACGTCGAAGGAAAGCCATGCGATGAGACCGGTGATGTCGGCTGCTTCCAATGCCAGCATATTGCGCCGCTGGCTCCGGCCCGCCTCGCGCAGCAGCGCGATCGTGAGTTGCTGGTGAGCCAACGCCTGATCAAGAATGCAGCCAGGGCCTAATGCCCCATCCAAACTTCTCAGTCGTGTCGTTATCTCGTGGAGGTCATTGCGTACCTGATCAGGTCGTGCGGATACCGAACCCGCCTGCGACGTCTGCGGACCCGAAGCCGAAACTGCCGCAGCGGCAGCCACCGATGCCGCCCCGGCCAGGCTGACGAATGTCCGGCGCCCCAGAACGCTCGACGAGGAAGCCCGCTCCTGCGGAGACCACCGAGCCGACTCCTCGTCAGGCTCTAAAAGACCAAGAGCCTCCGCCGACATCTCAAACAGGACGCACAACAGCACCCGGTAGTAAGGCGACACGGCGCGAGACCCCAACTCCCACTTCGCGACCATGACCTTGTCGGGGCTGACGTTCCGATGGTCCCGCTGCCACGCCAGGTCTTGGAGACGCTGGGCAAGGCCAGGGCGCGACCAGCCGCGGCCCTCCCGCTGCATCCGCAGCCGCGTATTTGGACGCCGGATCGGTCCGGCCTCATCACCTGCCATGTTCCTGCACCGCCCTCGCCAGCGGGGGATTTCAACGCCCGTAGCGTAACCGATTCGTGCGAGATGTTCCCATAAGACATCCGAAGAGTCCCGGTAGAACCTCCACCGCGCAGGTCGGGAATTGCTTGCATCGCCGTATGTTCGTTGATCTGGTTGCTGCTGGTATGAGTTCCACGTGTTGGTGTGGTATCCCCGCTGCCCACCATGGAGGAAATCGCACTCCCGGAAGCCGCCACCCGCTCGCGCGGCCGGACAACCGCCGAGCAGGTCCTCGACACCGAAGCCACCGGTCAACCCGGGCCTCACCGCCCGCGATGAGTACGCCGAGGACCTGCTGGCGGCGGTCGCCGGGCTGATCTTCGCGCCGGTCGGCCGCGACGGCCCCGACCCTCGTCGCCCCGTACGAAGTAAGATCCAATCTAAGTAAGGGAGCGCA
>NZ_CAKJTP010000180.1:0-3456 GCF_917627335.1 Protofrankia sp. CiT1
GGCCGATCCAGTCGTCGGTGAGCAGGTGGGCCGGGGTGCCGAGCATCTCCTCGACCGCCCAGTCACGGGCCCAGTCCTCGACGCGGACCAGCGCGACCGGGGCGGCGATCCGATTCGCGATCAACGCGGCGATGACCTGGCCGTGGGTCAGGTCGGCGTCCGTGCGACGCGGGCAGAGCCGGTCGATGGTGTCGATCAGGTCGAGGCGGGCGAGCACGTCACGGATCACGGGCAGCCCGCCGAGTGTCTTCTCCACGCTCGGGGCCCGTAGCCCGCTTCGGCGACTGTCTGCACAGCGCCAGAACGTGCCAGACCGGGGACGCTTCGCACCAGGCCGGATCAGACACCGCCAGATCAAACAATCACGGAACTAGCACACCAGACGAATCTGCGGAGGACGGGCCGTAACGCGACCGAGGGACCGGTTTCGAAACCACTCGACTGACATGAGTCGGCCAGCAGCGCAGCCATTGGCCTCGCGTTCTTCTGCGACGGTGCCGCCGGTAGGCCGTCCTGTCGTCGTCGAGGTGAAGGTCGGTGCTTGGAGTGGTCCCACTCTCGTAGACAGTGGCTTCAGGTCCGTTGTCTCCGAAAGTGGGAACCCTCCAGCAGCGCCTGCAACCGGGCGGCCTGGCCCTGCAAGGCGTCCTGCAGCGGGGGCCAGGCGGTCAACGCCTCATCGGGCCACCGTGACGGTGCGCCCCTCCTCCGGGCTGGTCGTGCTGGTCAGCAGCCGCTGGTCGATGAACACCTCCAGCACCGCCGCCCACACCGGATCGGCGACCGGGTAGGCCGAAGTTACGTGATCTTGAGCGCACTGTAGGCCGGTGACCTGGACATTTGCTCCGATCAAGGATTCACCTACTGGCTACAAGTCACTCTGCATAATAGATTGATTACCAAGAGTGCGGTGGTGCACGACGTTTCCGCAGGTCACAGCTATGCAGGTATGTCCGGCGACGGGCGCACCAGCCCCGACCGCACGTGCAGCCGGCACTCGATGCTCACACGAAAAAATCGAAAAAATACTGGCTACAGTTCACCCAATGGAAGAAAAAGCTGCAGGTAGATGCTGTCAAGTCCATTCAAGATCACGCAACTTCAGGGTAGGGGAGACGGCGGCGGGCATACCGGCCGGCATCATCCACCGTGGCCAGATCCGCCAGTTGGCGCAGGATCTCCTCCCGGCCCAGTGGGCCCTGTGTCCCCGCGCGGTCTAACGCCTGATCGGCCTGACGTGCCAGCGCGCCCTGGACACCCCCGAGCTGGTCGTAGTCGACGGCGCTGAGATGGTCACCCCGGGTCCGGCCGTCGGCGAGGTGGTGCAGGGTGAATGGCAACAGGGGCAGCGCCTCGCCGCTGCCGGTGTCGGTCAGGAGCCGGGCTACCAGGCTGTCCGACATCCCCAGCCCGGCTGCGCGGGCAGGCTGCTCGATCGCCACCCGCAGCATGTCCAGACCCAACGGCGCCACCAGGGACAGCCCCACGGTGCCCGCGGGGAGGGCGGCGTGGAGATCGTCGCAGAACTCCCCCCGCAGCGTCGCCAGGACATGAACAGGGTCCTGACCCGTCAGGGCCGTCAGCACGGTCAGGAAGTCAGCCCTGGGCTGTGGGGTGGCCCGGGTGAACAGCTCCTCGGTCTGATCCAAGGGGAGCAGGATCTGCCGGGCCGCCGGACAGGCGGCGCGCAGCTCTTGGACCAACCGGTGCGGCCCGCCGTCAACGCTCAGTTCCGCCCGGACTGCGGGCAGCGTCCAAGCCAGGAGCGCCTCGGTCGCGGTGCTGGTCAGGACACGCGCCAACTCCCCGACAGGATCATGATGACGGTCGATGATCGGGAGAACCAGCCACTCATCACCGGTCTCCAAGACGGGCAGCACCCCGGCCCGTAGCAGGGAGGACTTCCCACACCCGGACGGCCCGGCCAGGACCGTCCAGCCCCGCCCGGTATGGGCGGCGGCACGGACCATCCGGATAAGCTCCCGGCGCTCCTGATCCCGACCACAGAACACCTCCGCCCACCCGGCAGGGAAAGCCCGCAGCCCAGGATAGGGATTATCCCCATCACGCCAACGCCCCCGGCCATGGGCGTCGTGGTGCCCGACAGCCCCCCGCAGCTGGGCGCGGGCACGGACCTCCTGCTGGTAATCGGTGTACTGCAAGGTTTCCAACAGCGGATGCGGCGGCCGAGCCTCGATATGGACCGGGAGCAGCAGACAGCCCAGACTGTCCGCGATCCCAACCTCCGCCGAGCACCACGATGAATCGACAAACGCCTGACTGATGATGCAGACCACCACATCGGCCCGGCGCAGTTCCTGGTAGAGACGCTGCTTCCAGTTCTCCCCGACCCGCAGCCCCTCACCGCCGTCCAGGACACCGCCGCCCTCCCCCAGGTCACGGTCGAGGAACACCACATGCTCATCCGCCCGCAGCCAGTCCCGGACTTCAACCGCAACCGCAAGATCATCCACTGGCGTGACTGATAAAGACCCGTGCCACCGATCCCCCTGATCCCCCGCGGAGTAGTGCGCATAGCCGGACCGCCGCGTAGCGCTGACATGTCGTCCTACGCCGCTATGTGTCACAATTTTTCATCCAATCTTATCGATCATGAAATGACTGTGACCACAGGTGGCCGGATCCGCATACTCGTCGGGAGCTGATTCGGTAGGATGCGCGTCCGCGGACTCCGCTGCTGCGCAGGTGCCACCACGGGCATGTCGGTGACATAACCACTCGGGCGGGCCCACCCGACCCCGCGGTCAACGCGACTCGCGCTGGGTAACCAGCCACTGGCGGACGTCGCGTTCGGCGAACCGGAGGTACTTACCGACACGGTAGGCGGGTGGCCCGCCTCCGACCGAGCGCCACTTGTAGATGGTGTTCACGGGAACACCGAGGAACCGCGCAAGATCGCCCACGGTCCAGAGACGATCCACACCCCCACTTTGACGTCACTGTCCGTGATTGGTTTCCCGTCCGGGGACGCGTGAACGTTAGCGGCTAAGCGGGGCCTGGAACCGGGCACACGGGCCTCCCACAGATGGTGACGGCAGCGGCGCTCACCCGCTAACAGCGAGGTCAGAGCGCCCATGAGGTGCTAGCACCGGTGCTAACTGTTAGCGGGGCAGGTGCTAACCGTCGGGCTCAGCGAGCAACCCCCGACCCACCCCTGTCATCACGGTGGGTAACTGTCATGGTGATGCGGGCACGGTCGATACCACGACGGTTCACAAGCCGGCCATCCACCCGGCGGCCGATCTGGATGGTATCGATACCCAGCGGCTTGAGCGCGGCGGCGAGTTGCTCGGCGCCCCATCCGGCATAAACACCCGGGCGGAGCGCGGCGAGCCGCTCGGTCACGGTCTCCGACCACACCTTGGTCTCACCGGCGGGGACAACCGCGAGGATGTCGTCCAAGAGCGAGGACGCCGGCACCGGGCCGGCGTCGGC
>NZ_CAKJTP010000180.1:3481-6934 GCF_917627335.1 Protofrankia sp. CiT1
GTCCAGAGACGGTCGGAAGCTCCAGCACGATTATCGCTGTCCGTGACTGTTTTCTCCTGCGGGGACGGGTGAGCGTTAGCGGCCGAGCGGGGCCTGGAACCGGGCACGCGGGTCTCCCACGGATGCTGACGGCGGTGGCGCTAACCTGCTAACAGCGAGGTCAGAGCGCCCATGAGGTGCTAGCACTGGTGCTAACTGTTAGCGGGGCAGGTGCTAACCGTCGTGCTCAGCGAGCGGCCCCCGGACCCACCTCCGATATCACTTTGGGTGACTTCGTGGTGATGCGGGCACGGTCAATACCGCGACGGTTCACAAGCCGGCCGTCCACCCGGCGGCCGATCTGGATGGTGTCGATACCCAGCGGCTTGAGCGCGGCGGCGAGTTGCTCGGCGCCCCATCCGGCGTAGACACCCGGGCGGAGCGCGGCGAGCCGTTCGGTCACGGTCTCCGACCACACCTTGGTCTCGCTGGGTGGGACAACCGCGAGGATGTCATCCAGGAGCGAGTAGACCGGCACCGCGCCGGCGTCGGTCTCCCCGATGGCATGGCCGGCGAGGGTACCGGCGGCGGCACGGCCGGCTCGGGCCCGTTCGGCGATACGCGCCGATGCCGGCGTGTCCAGATAGGCCGAGCGGACGATGAGCGGGGTGTCGGCGGTACCGACGAGATAGCCGATGCCACGGTCACCCGGGTGCAAGGTGGTCGCCCGGATCCCGTTCCGGTACATCGACGTGCCCAGGATCATGTCGTTTTCGACCTGTCCCATGACGCGCAGGCAGAAACGGACCGAGACATTCGCGCTGACGCCCGTGGGGAGGGACTCGGCGTCGGGGCGTTGGGTCGCCAGGATAAGAATGATCCCAAGTGCCCGGCCGAGTTTGATGATGTCGGTGGCCAGCTCCCCGGCCTCGGCGCCGTGGACGGCGTGGGCGAACAGGTTCTGACACTCATCGACGATCATGACCAGTGGGTGCAGGCCCAGCGACCGGATACCGGCGATACGACGAGTGGTCTTGCCGTCGGGGCACAGATCCTTGGGCAGGTTCTTCAGCGCGGCGGCCCGGCGGCCTACCTCGGCGCGCAGGTCCCGCAACGCACCGGCAACCGACGGCGACGGTCGCGTCATCAATGCCGGTGGCGTACCGGTGGGCGACCGTGACCGCGGCGTCGAGGTCGGCGGTGCCCTTGAGGTTGAACACCCACAGTTCACAGGTCGGGTCCAGCGCGCAGCCCAGCATGAGTACCCGCACGGCCGCGGTTTTCCCCGCACCGGGCAGGGAGCCGACGAGCATGTTGTTCTCGACAAGGGTCACCGAGACCGTCCGGCCGCGCGGGTCGGTCCCGAACGGCAGCGCCGCGAACAGGTCGGCCCGCCCGCGGCGAGCCAGGGGCCATTCCGCTGCTGCCGCCTTGGACATGTCCTGGTCCCCGACCCACAACACCAGCCGGCCGGCGTGGGCGTCGGCGGCGGGTTCGGGCCAGACACAGCCGACCGGACGACGCAGCCCCGAGGCGAGCCGTTCCCGGCGTTCCAGGATGTCAGACACGGTAACCCCGTAAGGAAGATCGACGTCCGCGCGCCATCCCGGGCCGTCCCGGCTGATCGGCGCGGGGAAGGTGATGCCACCACCACGGTTCTTCGCCTTGTTGATCTCGGCGATGCCGAGGGATTCCAGCGCCCGGACAACGATGTCGCCGGTCAGCCGGGTCACCGCGGCCGGCACGACGGCCTGACCGAGCACCGGCTGATCAACGGGTGAGCCGGCGATACCAAGCCCGACGACGGCGGCGCCGAACGCCAGCCAGCGTGCCCCGGCGGGCAGTGTCGCGGCGAGCGCTAGGACCGCGACCCCGCACGGGCCCGCGCCGAGCAACACGACCAACAAGCGGAAGCGGACCCGGCGGTCCCGTTGGCGCGACAGCTTCAGGTACTGCTCGCTGTCCTCGCGCCGGACCGTGGCCGCCCGTACCGCACGACCCTCAGCATCGAAGATCCATCCGGTGGCCTGACCGGCGACGCGGACCAGCCCGCGCGGGGCACGGCCGAGCAGCCGGGCGAGGTAGACCGGGATACGGACCGTGTGGAAGAGCACGACATGGCTGTAGTAGCCGGCTGCCCACCCGGCCGCCGCACGCAGGGCGGTAGCCGAGCGTACCCAGCCCGGGAGCACCGGGCGGCGCTGCCCGTTCCCAGCAGACGGGGAGAGCACGCCCGGACGCGACGGCAGCGGCGGATCGACCGGCACCCCGCCCGCGCCCTCGACTGGATCGGCCCCCTCACCTGGATGCACCGCATCAGCCGGATGGACCGGATCGGGTTGCTTGGGCGGCGACATGTTCTCGCTGGGAGTGTCGAGGAAGGCGCCGACGTCGGGGATCCAGCCGCCGGGCCTGTCCGGTTCCTGCGGGAACGCATCGTCAGCAGTGGCCATCATGACCGCTCCTTCCAATAGCGACGCAACAGCGGCCAGGTGACCGGCACCGTCGGGAGCGTGCTCATCCGGCCCGCCGCAGCGCCGCACCGCGAGCGACGCAGGACAGCACTACGCACGCGAGACCCGGGGGAACCGCGTTACCGACCTGCTTGAGCTGGTTGTCGGTACTGCCCTGCCACGGGTGGCCGGCGGAAAATCCCTGGAGCACCCCGAACTCCGCGACCGTGAGCGCGTCGTGTGGCCCCTGCCACCGGCCGGTCCGTTGCGCCTCCCGGATCGGCCGGCGCGCGCCGGTGCCGCCCCAGCCGTTCCCGCGGGTGGTGACCGTGTAGGCGGGCCGGTCCGGCAGACCCCGGCCGATCGCGTCGGCCATGCTCATCCACCGCGGCCGCGGCGGCAGGAGAGGCCCGGGATACTCACCGCGCCGGTACCGGGCATGGGTCGGAGCCGGTGGGACGACCGTGTGGGTCAGCAAGGACGCCAGCAGGATCGCCCGGCGGCGTGTCTGCGGCACACCGAACTCCTCGGCCGACACGATCCCGGTCCACGTTGCGTAGCCCAGACGGCCAAGCTCGGCCGCGAAGCTCTCCCAGATCGGGAGGACCCCCGGTACCTCCTCCAGAGCGACCCACGCCGGGCGCAGCACCCGGATGAACCTCATCGGCTGGTAGACGAGTTGTCCACGCGGGTCGCCGAGGCCTGTTTGTGGCCGGCGTTGCTGAACGACTGGCACGGTGGGGAGGCAATCAGCCCATCCACACCGCGGAAATCACGCGGGCTTACCAAGGACACATCACCGGGGACGGTGGTGAGGCCCGATGCACGGCGGGTCTGACAGGCGTGCGAGTCGAGCTCAATGCCGATAGCGTCGATCCCAAGTCGTGCGCAGGCGATGGACCATCCACCGGCGCCGGCAAACAGGTCAAGTGCCGTGGGACTATTCCCCATGGGGCTCCTTTGACGCAGGGAACGGGGCGAGGTGCCGTTGAAAAAACGCGGCACGATAGCCTCGGACCCC
>NZ_CAKJTP010000181.1:0-6821 GCF_917627335.1 Protofrankia sp. CiT1
CCGCCTCGGCGATGACGTCCAGGGCGGCGACAGCCAGGGCGTCCAGACCGACGGTGGCCGCGCCGACCGGGATCTGCCAGCCGCCCGCCGCGCCCAGTACGCCCTGGGCCCACCGTTCGGCGGCGGGAGCGAGCAACGCGCGGGGGGTGGCGGCGTTCCAGCCGGGGCTGCCCACCTCGCCATCCAGCAGCAGCACCGTGCGATGGGTGACGGTCACGCCCGAGCGGGGCTGCCGGGTCACGGTGATGTCGGGGGGCTGGGTGCCCAGCGCGGTCGCGGCGAAGCCGGCACCGGCCACCTCGGCCCGACCGGAGGTGAGCTGGTGGACGCCCTCGGCGACCACCAGGTCGGCGACGGCGTCGAGAGCGTGTCCGAGGTCGTCCAGGGCCGCGTTGAGGGCAGCCTGGTCCGCGGGCGGCGGGTTGACGATCTTGGCTGCCCGGTCCTGCCACACGGCGAGCCCGTCGACCACCTCGTCGGGTACGACGGCATCGCCGCCGGGCTGGTCGTCCCGCTGGCCGATCCGGGTCTGCGGGTAGGCGTCGCGCAGTCGGTATAGATCACTGTGGGCCCCCGCGTCGCCGAGCGCGCGCTCGAGCCGGTAGCCGAGGACGGCGCCCAGCGGCTGGCCGTTCGCGACCGCGTCAAGAATGTCCGAAGCGACGCGGGCCTGGCGGGAGCGCAGGTCGATGCTGTGCAGCGCCGAGGAGTCGCCGGCATGGGCGAACTCGCCCGCCCGCAGCACTCCGGCCGTCCGTGCCTGGTCCAGGGAGGGGGCGTGGACATATCCCGCGCCGTTCACCGGTGCCAGCAGGGCAAGGTCCGGGTCGCTGCCGGCGGGTGGCAGCCGCACGGGGCGGCCGGGCCGCGGCCGGACGTCGACCAGCACGCCCCAGGCGCCGAGCTGGATACCGTCCGGCCTGGCCTGGCGCAGGGTGCTCAGCCGCCGCGCGGCGACGGAGGTGATCCAGGCGTCCAGCCGGGTCGAGACGCAGGCCAGGGTCTCCCCGACGAGCCGCGTGTAGCCGGCGTCGTCCAGGCCCGCGGCGGCCAGCTCACCGACGGCCCGCACCGTCCCGGGGAAGCCGTCGACGTGCGGGCGCGGCAGGTGGAGCTCCTCGAACACGTTGCCCGTCAGCACCTCGTCGTCGACGAGGTGGGCAACCGTCAGTCCTGCCTGGGGCGCTGCCGCGTCCAGGTACCGCTCCAACGCCGTGCTGGCGAAATGGGTCGGCGTGGCGATGGTGAGCTTGGTGCCGGCGAGCTCGGCCGGTACCGCCACCGCCGCGGTGGCCGCTGTCTTGCCCGCGGGCGACACGGCGCCCACCAGCCGGATGGCGTCCAGCTCGCCCGCCAGCGCCAGAGCGTGCTCGACCAGCAGGTACAGCAGGTCGGTGGGCGGCGTGCCGGGAATCCCTCGGCGGAGGGCGAGGGAGTAACGCCGGTTCGCCAGCTCCGCCAGGTACCTGGCCGGCGACTCCCAGCCGACGCGGGCCGGATCGGTGCGGGCGACGGGCACGGCCATGGGGCGGGCTCCTTCGAGGGTGAGGCCCTCGAACTGGCTGTCCGCCAATGCGGGGCAGAGCGCGGCCAGCATGGTCTTCCGGTAGGCGGCGCGCGTGAGCTGCCTGATCAGTCCGGGCGCGGCGGCGGCCTTGGCCGCGACGTCGTGGGCCAGCGTGTCGTGGATCGTCGGCATGCCGGTGGCGACCTGGCGCAGCGCCTGCCCGAGCGGCCCGGTGACACTGCGGATCCGGTAGCCGCCGGGGTGCGGCACTGGCGCGGTGCCGAGGACGCTGACCAGCTGGGCGACCGGGTCGCCGTCCGGGCGCAGCCGGGGCAGCCAGCGGGTCGCGAGCGCCCACGCCGGCCGGAGGGTGTCGATCAACCGGTTCAGGTCGTCGAGCAGGGCGGGCTCGGCGGGGTGCCGGACCCAGCGGCCAGGCGGGAGGATCGGCAGGATGCCGTAGGGCTGGCGGCCCACCCGCAGCGTGGGCAGCGGGCCGCGGCCCCGGACGAAGGAAGCCTGGTATTCCGCGGCGAAGGGCAGCAGCCGGTCGAGGCTGTCCAGGAACCGCTCGGCGGCGGCCGGGCCCGGGTTGGGGGTCTGCGGCCGGGCCAGAGTGCCGATCACTTCGCCGATCGTGACAGGAAACAGCGCCCGGGTCATCGCCCGCGCGTGCGCCTGCTCCCGTCCGGCCGCCCCGGGCGTGGCGGCGAGAGTCGCCGCGGGCAGGCCGAGCGCCGCTTCGAGGATCTCCCCGTCGGCGGCCTGCCCGCTCAGCGCGGCGCCCGGGTCGACGGCTCCGCCACCAGCCGCCGGGTCCGCGAGCAGGCGGGCCAGGCTGGCGAACGGGTCGGGCCGGCTGGAGTAGCCGGACGGGCGATCGGTCAGGTTGTTCGTCGGCGTTCCCGGGGCGAGCAGCGCGAGCGTGTCGCGGTCCGCGTGCCCGGTGAGCAGCGCCGTCAGGGACTCAGCCTCCCTGTCGGGGGTCCGCTCGGCTGTGGGCTCCCGTACGCCCACGGCCACGAGGGTGTCCAGCCCTCGGATGGCGACCGGGGGCAGGGCACGGCCCAGGACCTGGTCGGCGGTGGCCAGGTCGACGGTCGCCGCCATCCCGGCCCGGCTAGCTGCGTCGAAGTCGACCGCCCAGCGCAGCGGGTCCTCCGGTGCCACCAGCGTGGGGTCCTCGGGCGTGAAGGCGGGAGTATCACGGGAGGGGCCGACCTGGAGGTCACCCGCCGGCCGGGGCAGGTAGTGGTGGAGCACCTGCGCGCCGTCCAGCCAGCCGGCCAGCAGCCAGCCGTCCGGGAGCAGGACGGCCGTAGCCGGCCGCTCGGCCGGGCCGGTATCGGTGTCGGTGTCGGGCGGCGTGGGCGGGCCGGAACGAGTCTCCCGCGCCACCCAGACGGCACGGGCCGTCCCGACCTGGCCGACCAGGTGTGCCCAGGCTGCGGCCACGAGGTCCGCCGTCGCGGCCGGGTCGCGCTGGGCTGCCCAGAACTCGGTGCCGGCGGCCCACTGCGCGGCTGTCAGCCTGATCGCGGTTGTGGTGATGGTCAGTTCGTCCGGGTAGACGCGCACCCGCAGTACGGGCATGCGGGCCGGCGTGCCGTCGTCCATCAGGGTGGGTGTGCCGTCGCCGCCAAGCAGCGGCCGGTCGCCGAACCGGGTCTCCAGCCGGACCGGGAGCAGGGCGATCGGCAGCGTCGGGTCGAGGCCGGCCCACAGGTCGGCGGGGGGTTCGGGCATGTGGGCGCTCCTACAGGACTGCGGGGCTATGCGGGCTCGGGGCTACGTGGGGCTCGGGGCTATGTGGGCTTGGGGCTATGTGGGCTCGGGGTTATGGGAGGAAGTCGGGCGCGCGCAGCAGCGCGAGGAAGGGCCGCTGGAGGCAGTTGGCGGCGACCGCGGCGCTAGTGGCGGCGCCCAGATCGGCGGGCCGCAGCGTCGGCGTGTCCTGGTCGCGGCCCTGCCACGACCAGTCGTCCCGGTCCCGGCCTGCGTTCGTGCCAGGGCCGGCCCCGGGCTTCTCGTCCAGCCCGAAGCGGGGCTCGTCATCGGGCTGGCGCAGGGAGACGTACCAGCGGTGCTGGTAGTCCTCGGGGTCCTCCAAGCGCAGCTCCCACGGGTCGATTCGCAGCGCGGTGTAGCTGACGTCATCTCCCAGCGGGCGGGCCGGGAACAGCTGCTCGGCGTAGGCACCGGCGCCCGCGTCCGGGGTGAAGGAGGTCAGGCCGCCGGCGTGGCCGGGCCGGCCACGGACCGCGCCGATGATCGTGGTGGGGTACCGGCGCAGCAGGTCACCCTTGATCACCAGGATCGTCATCGCGGCTGCCCGGCCCGGCGGCGCGTGGTCGCCCAGATCGCCGGCCCAGCCGTCGAGGTCGGCCAGGTCCGGCGCGTCGCCCGGCCAGAACCGGGGGAAGCTCGACCCACGCCGGTCGGTGGGGTAGCCGCGCCAGAGCAGCTCGCGGGCGAGCTCGTGGTTCAGCCCGACGGCCAGCGCCTCGATGAACCGCCAGTTGGGGGCCAGCAGGGCGACCGAGTTGGCGGGCATCTGGTTGACGCCGCCGAGTACCCACTCCCGGCGGTCGAGCCGGCTGAGCCGGTCGATGATCGGGGCCGGGAACCGCGGCGCGGCCATCGCCGGGTGGAACGGCGAGTCTCGTCGACGGCGGACCTGCGGGCCCACGAATTCGTGGGCGTAGTCGAGCAGCCGCTGATAGGCCGGGTCCGGCGTCAGGGCGCGTACCGCCTGGTCGGCCAGCGCCGGTGAGAAGCGGGTCAGGGCCGGGCCGACGGCCGTGGCGTCCTGCGAGGTGATCTCGGTACCGAACGCCGGCACGGCGGCGGCGAGCAGGTGGCTGTCCGCGTCGGTCGTGCCGGTCAGGAGCTGGGCCAGGACCCGGGAGCCCGTCGTGGCCGGCGCCCCGGATACCGGCCCCAGGGCGTCGGTGGCGATGTCTCGCAGCGTCATGGCGGTGGCGAGGACGAGGGCTGGCTGGTCTCCGACGCTGGCGTCGCGGGTCAGCGCGCCGAGCGGGCCGGCTGGCCGGGCCGGTACGAGGATGCGCAGGCCGGCAGCGGTGAGAGCGGGGCTGGCCGGCAGGTGCCCGTCGTCGTCCTGACGGGCCACGGCCGCCAGGCGCTGGAAGGCGTCGATGGACAGCTCGGCGGCCTGTCCAGGACTCGGCGTGAAGGTGTCGAAGTCGTGCCGCATCTCGAGGCCCAGCTGGATCCGGCCCTGCCGCTCGAGCGTCCCGGCAGCGGTGATCAGCGCGTGGACCTGCTGCGCGGTCTCCGATCCGGCGGCGAACCGGACCTGCGCCCCGGCGCCGGCGGCCGCCGGCTGCTCGTCCACCTGCGCGGCGTAGGCGCCCAGCGTGGCGGGCAGCCCGGCGATCTGAGCGAGCCGCTGGTCCGGGGCCGCACCGAACCGGTCGGTGACGCCGCGCGCCAGCCGTGGGTCGCTGAGCAGTTCGGCGAGCACCTCCGGCTGTACCGCCCGTGGGCCGGTGAACCGGGCGGGCAACATGCCCGGATCGCCGTCGCTGAGCCCGGCGACGGCGCGCTGGGCGCAGGTCGCGGCGGTCAGCGGCAGGCCTGGCTCGACGCCGGGCTGTTCGCTTCTGGCGTCGCGGCTGGCGGCTTTGACTGCGTACCGGGTGCCACGGGTGAACGCCACGTCAGCCACTGATGGTGGGAGCGTGCTGGCCGCCAGGCCGGCGTACACGGTCTCCCGGCCCGCCGCGGCTGCTTCCGTTTCCGTGACGAGGCGCGCGAGGGCAGGGCCGGCCACCCGCAGGGCCGATCCGGTGGACAGTGCGCCGAGCCGGGCGTGCAGCGCACCGCCGGTCCGCGCGAACAGGTGCGCCCAGCGGATGCGCCGGTTGGCGGCCAGGATGTCGGCGAGCTGCTCCCAGGCCGCGCGCATCAGCTCTTCCTGGTCCTGCTGCACGATCCGGGTACCGAGCCCGGCCGCGGCCCGCATCGCCGGATCCGCGTTGAGCTGGGTGATCCAGGTCTGGCTGGTGCCCGCCTCGACCGCGGCCAGCTCGGCGGCGCCGGGCGTGCCGTCGAGGCTGTTCACCTCCGCGTGCCAGCGTCCGTACAGCGGCGGCCCGACCAGCGGGACATCGTCGTCCTCTTGGGCGGCGACCGGGTCGAGCAGCAGCTTGAGGCGGCGGTGCAGGACGGCGACCTGCGGGTCGGCCGCGCCGGGCTCCAGACCGCTGGCCGGCAGGTCCGGTGGCGCGGGCTGGCCATCCGGCGCCGGGGGCGCCGCGGGGTGCTCCAGGCGGGTGATGGCCGTGGCCACCGGGTAGGGCGCCGGGGTGAACCCCGTGTCGTCCTCCGCCAGTCTGGAGGCGCGCAGCCCGACATGGACCTGGCGCACCCCGATCGTCGCGGCCAGTGCCGCCGGCAGCGGGTTGAGCTTGCGGGCCAGTGTCTCGAAGTCCCCGGCGGGCCCGGTGTGGAAGGACCAGGAGTGGTAGACGGGCAGCGGGGCGCCGTCGTGGGTGAGGCTCATGCCTCCGGTGTCGGCGGGCAGGCCGAGGCCCGCGAGCCGGCCGGCTTCGAACGTCGGCACGAGGCAGGCGAGGTAGGCCCGGTCGGGCGCCAGCCGCGTCGGGCAGAGCACCCGCGACCGTACGAGCGACCACTCCGGCGACGGGGTCCTCAGCATCGCGTCGGCTGCCTCCGGGGAGTCCGTCTGCACCTGGACGTGGGCCCAGGCCCACAACTCCTTGCGCTGCTCTTCCGGCCACGGCCCCGGGTCGGTCAGCACGGGGTAGGGGCCGCGCGGCGACCGGGCCAGCCGGTCCGCGGGTGCCGTGCCCGGCGGCACCTCCAGCACGAGCAGCCGCAGCCACGGACGAACCCCGCCGGGTGGCGGGGTGGTGTGCTGGTCGGGGCTGAACATCCAGGGCAGGTCCGGGTGGGCGAACTCGACCAGCGCCAGGTAGTTGGGCTCCGCCTGCCGGTCGCCGTCCCGGGGGGCGCACCGGACGATCTGGGCCGGCCGGCCGGCGTCCGCGGGGCCGAGCAGCTGCATCGGGGCGGACGTCACGAGGCTTTCGGCCGGGTTGCCCTTCGCCGGCAGCGCACGAGCGATCACCGTCGCCGGCCGGACCCATCGGCGGGTGGGCGACCCGAGATCCGGCCCCTGCGGTGGCCCGGCGGGCTGCCCGGCGCCGGCCCCCCGCCGTGACCAGGAGACGAACTGGGTGCTGGTCATCGAACCTCCCAGGCGCGCGCCGGCTGCAGGTCGGCGACCGCCTCCGGGAGCAGCGCGGCGAGCTGGCCGAGCAGGTGG
>NZ_CAKJTP010000182.1:0-1332 GCF_917627335.1 Protofrankia sp. CiT1
GAGGGTGCGGGCGGCCTGGTAGTTGCCGAGCATGCGCAGGTCCAGGGCGAGGTTGCTGGCCGAGCCCAGGGTACTGGGGTGGTCGTCGCCGAAGACACGCCGCCGGTGGGCCAGGGTGTCTTCGTTGAGGGTGCGGGCGGCCTGGTAGCTGCCGAGGGCGTGTAGGTCCAGGGCGAGGTTGTTCGCCGAGCGCAGGGTACTGGGATGGTCGTCACCGAAGACACGCCGTGAACAGGCCAGCGTGTTCTCGTTCAGTTGCCGGGCGCTTTGGAGGTCGCCGAGGGCGTGTAGGTCGGCGGCGAGGTTGTTTGCCGAGGTCAGGGTGTTGGGGTGGTCGTCGCCGAGGACTCGTCGCAGGTGGGTCAGGGTGTCTTCGTTCAGGACGCGGGCGGCCTGGTAGTTGCCGCGGAGGCGGTAGGCGGCGGCTATGCAGTAGCCGGCGGCGAGGCTGTCGGGGTGCTCGTCGCCAAGGGCGGTGGACCAGCGGGTGTGCAGGATACGGCCCAGTGTCCCGGCGGCGCGGGAGTCCCCACGGGCGTCCAGGTAGTAGGCGGTGGTCAGCAGCAACTGACGGGCGTCGTGGCCGATGTCGACCGCGGGGCTGTCGGGATGCAGGGCCGGGGCGGTCAGCACCTGCGGGGCGATGACGGCCCACCGTGGCCAGCCGGCCGGATCCCGATAGCCGTCGGGCTGGTGGGCGGCCAGCAACGCCCGCACGGTCGAGGCGGCGCTCTCGGCGAGGGCGGAGGGCTGGTGGGCGCGGATGACGGCCGCGACGAGACGATGCAGCTGGATCGTGTCGCTGTCGCGCCGGGCCAAACTGTAGGCGAGGACCGCGCCGAGGATGTCATCGAGATCCGCGGTGGGGTCGGTGCCGGCCACCACGTCATGCAGCGGTGCGTCGAGCAGATCGGGATGATCACTGATCAGAGTCAGCGGGATGGGCTCGGGGCCGAAGTGGGCGCACAGGTCCAGCATTGCCACCGCGGCGGGGCAGTGGGCGCGCAGGCGGTCGAGGGCGAGGGACCAGACGGTGTCGATGGTGCGGCCATAGACGAGATCGACCCCGCGGGTGAGCATCTGAGCCCGTCGGCTGCGGAATTTCACCAGGTAATCTGCGGGAGCCAGCCCGGTGGTGTCAAGATAGGCGGCGACCTGTTCCAGCGCGAGGGGCAGGTCACCGAGGTCGTCGGCAAGCTGGTCGGCAATGGCGGGGCCGATGCCCGGGATACGCCGGCCCAGCAGGGCGACCGCTTCGCCGCGGGATAGGACATCGACGTCGATGCGGTCGGCGAGCCCGCCCCAGCCCGGATACCGGGAGGTGATCAGAAT
>NZ_CAKJTP010000182.1:1866-7258 GCF_917627335.1 Protofrankia sp. CiT1
GGACATCGACGTCGATGCGGTCGGCGAGCCCGCCCCAGCCCGGATACCGGGAGGTGATCAGAATATGGCCGGGGCCGTCGGGGAGCCAGGGCCGTAGCCCGGTCGGTTCGGTGGCGTTGTCGAAGATCAGAAGCCAGCCGGGGTGCCGGCGCAGCCAGTCCAGCACGGCTGCGGCGTCGTCACCAATCCGCCCGGTGGTGGGTAGCCCGAGGTGGGGGGTGAGGGCGGCGAGCTGTTCGCCGATCAGATCGGTCTGTTCGGCGTCAATCCAACCGATCAGGGAGTAGTCGGCGGCGTACCGGTGGGCGTACTCGATCGCGAGTTGGGTTTTCCCGACGCCACCGAGGCCGTGTAGAGCGGTGACCGCTATCGATACCCCGTCGGCCAGGCCAGCCCGTAACTGGCCCAGGAGCGCCGCGCGGCCGGTGAAGTACCGGTTGCGGGCTGGGACCGTGAACACGGTGGGTAACTGGCCGGGGAATGCGGTGCCTATCACCGGGGCTGGGGGCGGGGTGAAGCTGCCGGGGAAACCGGTCGACACCCGGGCGACCGGGACCAGAGCGGTGGCTTCCAGCAGCCGGCGCCGTGCGGTGGTCTCATCCAAACGGTACAGGTCGCGGTAGCCGATCGTGGCCAGCACGGTGGGGATCGTGCAGTCGGCGACGCGCAGTGGGATGAGTTTCCTCCCGGCCAGCGCCGCGGTCCATTCCTGGGTGCACCAGTGCGAGTCGAAGTACGCCGGGGAGCAGAGCGCGATCGTGCGGGCGGCGGTGTCCATCCGCAGTTTGATCCATAGGACGAAGTTCTCCCCGGTGGGGGAGTCCCACGCCTGCACCGCCACTGTGCGGCCCTCGGTTTCCAGGACCTCGGCGACCCAGGTCGCCCATGCCTCGTCCGCGCTGGTGTAGGAGATGAAGAAGTCCACCCGCGCCAGCCCGTCCGGCTGGTCCTCTTCCATGCCCACCCCAGCAGCGTGCCACCCCAGCCGCGGACCGTCACTGACCGGACGGGACGGGACGGGACCGGACGGGATTAGGCCAGGTCAGGGCCGCTGGTCGGGTGCGGACGCCGCCAGCGGGTCGCGGCCTCGCGCAGGTCCATCGCCAGCACGTCGTTGACGGCGGCGAGATCGACCACCAGATCGACCAGCGCGGGTCCGTCGAGGCTTTCGAGGAAATCCCGCAGGTCGATCGGTTGGCCGTCGGCGTCGTAGAAGCCGTCGTCGCTACTGTCGAAGTCGTCGTCGTCCTCACCTGGGTCGATCGCCCCGGTGGCCACGAGCGCCAGCGCGACCGCGTGTGCGCAGAACTGTTCGACGGCACCTGTCGGACATGTACAGGTCGACCCCGGCGTCCCATCGATCACTGACAGCTGGGTCTGGGTGGGCTGGTCACCGTCCACGGTGCCGGAGGCGCTGCTCGGCCGGATCCGCAGATCGCCGACTCGGCCCTGCAACGCGAGGGCGACGCCGCGGGTGAACTCGCCCAGGCCCGCGAGGCGAGCGCACTCGTCCTCGTCGAAAACGGCGTGCAACGGGGTGATGGCGATGTCGTCATGTCCGTTTGGCCCCGACTGGTTGACGATCATCGGGCAATTCTACGAGACCCGCTACCGGTGGGCACAGGGCCCCGACGCCTCGGGCCGCGGCTCACGCCCGACATCACTCTGCCAGAGCCGCCCTGGCGATGCTGGACGTGACAGGCTCGGGCCCATGGCGGTGGTGGGTATCGGGGTGGATGTCGTCGACGTCGAGCGGTTCGCCGCCGTGCTGCGTCGGACCCCCTCGCTCGCCGATCGGCTGTTCACCAGCCACGAGCGGGCTGTCGAGGCGCCCGAACGGCTTGCCGCGCGATTTGCCGCGAAGGAGGCGTGCGCCAAGGCGCTGGGAGCGCCGCCCGGGATGTCCTGGCACGATGCCCAGGTTGTCACCGACCCGAGCGGGCGTCCGCGGCTGCGGCTCAGTGGCACCGTGGCGGCCGTGGCGGAGGGCCTTGGCATCCGCTCGTGGCACCTGTCCCTGACCCATGACGGTGGCGTGGCGATCGCATTTGTGATCACAGAGAACTGACCTCGGCCGTGGTGGCCCACTGGTTGCTGAGGAGCGCTGACGGAGGGCTGGGATGTGCGTCCGACGGTTCGACGGAGCACCTTCTCCGCAGCGAGCATGACGGCTATGAGATTCGCACATTCGGTAGCCCAGGTGCGGGATGCCGAGGCGCCTTTGCTCGCCGGCCTGCCGCCGGGCGCGCTGATGCAGCGGGCCGTCCACGGCCTGCTGTCGCATGCGGCGCGCAGGCTCGGCCGGGTGTACGGTGCCCGGGTCGTCATCCTCGCGGGGAGCGGTGACAACGGTGGTGACGCGCTGTGGGCGGGTGCGCGGTTGGCGGCCAGGGGCGCCCGGGTGGACGCCCTCGCTCCTGGGCGTACGCATCCAGCCGGGACCGCGGCACTGCTCGCGGCGGGCGGGCGCCTGCACTGCCTGCCCAGTCCAGACCCGGCCGGCGCGCGGCCGCCGCTTCCTGGCCGGCCGGTCGGCGAGGACACCGCCGCCAGCCTGCTGACCGCGGCGGACCTGGTCCTCGACGGCATGCTCGGTATCGGGGGGAAGGGCGGCCTGCGTGCGGGCCACGCCCGGTTGGCCGGGCTGTCCCCGGCCGGGCGCACCGTCGCCGTGGATGTCCCGAGCGGGGTGGACGCCGACACCGGCGCGGTGGCGGGCGCGGCCGTCCGCGCGAGCAGCACCGTGACGTTCGGAACCCACAAGCGCGGGCTGCTGATCTCGCCGGGGGCCGATCACGCGGGCCGGGTGGAGCTCGTCGACATCGGGCTGGCGCTTCCTCCGCCGGATCTGGTCGCTCTTGATGACGCCGCGGCCGCCCAGCTGCTGTCGAGCCCCCGCCCTACGGACTCCAAGTACACCCGGGGTGTGCTGGGGCTGGTGGCCGGCAGCGACGCCTATCCGGGTGCCGCGGTGCTCGCCACCGGCGGGGCGCTGCGTGGGGCCGCGGGCTATCTGCGGGTGGTCAGCACCGGCGCCGCCGCCGATCACGTGCGTCGCGCGCATCCCGAGGCTGTGGTCACCGAGATCGGCCCTGGTGACGGCGAGGCGGTTGTCGCGGCCGGCCGGGTGCAGGCGTGGGCGGTCGGCCCTGGCCTGCCACCGGACGGCGAGACGGCCCGGGTGGTGCTGGCCCTGCTGGCCAGCGAGCTGCCTGTGCTGCTTGACGCGGGCGCGCTGGGCGCGCTGGCGGGAGATACCCGGGCGGTTGCCGCACTGCGGGACCGGGCCGCGCCGACATTGCTCACGCCACACGAGGGCGAGTTCGTCCGGCTGGTCGAGGCGTCGTCGCACCGGGAGGCCGCGGCGATTGCCGAGGAACTGGCCGCGGACAGGCTGGGGATGACCCGGCGCGTCGCCGCCGAACTCGGGGTGACCGTGCTCCTCAAGGGCAGCCGCACGTTGATCGTCGACCCGGGCGGGCAGGCACGGGTGAACACCACCGGGACGCCGTGGCTGGCGACGGCGGGCAGCGGCGACGTCCTGACCGGGCTGTGCGGCTCACTGCTCGCCGGTGGGCTGACTCCACTGGATGCCGGCAGCGTGGGCGCGCATCTACACGGCCGGGCGGCGCAACGGGCCGGCCATCCGTTGGCTGCCTCCGAGCTGGTTCCGATGCTGGCGGCCCGCGGGCGCCGCCGGGCCGGCGGCAGCCGTTGACCGAACCGCGGCTGGTCCCGCCAGCTGGCCCCGCCGGGGTGCGATGTGAGCGGGATGTAGCGCCTCGGTGTGATCTGGCCGGGCGCTGCTTGTTACCGTCGGAGTACGTGCGCGGGTGGCCGGCGGCCGCGCGGAATAAGAGCGCCCGGCAATAGGGGCGTGGATCAAGGAGCGGGGCTGGGGTGCGTGCATCGCGAGGCGGAGGAGGGAGTCACCCTGGTGTTGGGTGGCGACCGACGACAATGCGGTGAGGTGCGTGCCCCAGCCCCGCGACGCCGCGTCCCCTGTTGCCGGTCGCTCTAAGGCTGAGAATCGCGCGTCCGGGGGCGGCCAGGCTGCTCTGGGCGGGTCAGGAAGGCGCTGGATGACACCGCAGAGTGAGGATCTGCCCGCGTGCGCGGTTATAGATCTTGATGCGGTCCGCGAGTCCGTGGCGACGCTGGCCGCCCGAGCCGGGAACGCCGCGACCATGGCGGTGGTGAAGGCCGACGGCTACGGCCATGGGATGATCGCCTGCGCGGGCGCGGCGCTGGAGGCCGGCGCGAGCTGGCTGGGGGTCGCGGTCATCGCGGAGGCACTTGCGCTGCGCGCCGCCGGGATCACGGCGCCGGTGCTGGCGTGGCTGGTCACTCCCGGGGAGCGGCTCGCGCAGGCGATCGCCGCCGACATCGACCTGTCCGCGTCGGCACCCTGGGCGCTGGCGGAGATCGCCGCGGCCGCGCGGCTGACCGGCCGTGCCGCGCGCGTCCACCTGAAGGTCGACACCGGCCTGCACCGGGCGGGGGCGACCGAGGAGAGCTGGCCAGCCCTGTGCGACGCGGCGGCGGCGCTTGCCGCCGACGGCCTGATCGACGTGGTCGGTGTGTGGAGCCATTTCGCCTTTGCGGACTCACCTGGTCATCCGACCGTCCGTGCACAGATCGGCTGTTTCGCGGACGCGGTGGCCGTCGCCGAGAAGGCCGGTCTGCGACCGTTCGTGCGGCACCTGGCCAACTCGGCCGCGACCCTGCTCAGCCCGGACGCGCACTTCGACCTGGTCCGGCCGGGAATCTCCGTGTATGGCCTGTCGCCTGGGCCCCAGGTCGGTTCTCCCGCCGCCCTCGGCCTGCGTCCGGCGATGACGCTCACCGCGCGGCTGGCGTTGGTCAAACGGGTGCCAGCGGGATGCGGGGTGTCTTATGGCCACCGTTATGCCACCTCGGCCGAGGCGACTCTGGCGCTGGTGCCGCTCGGGTACGCCGACGGCGTGCCCCGGTCGGCGGGCAACACGGCCGAGGTGCTGGTGGCCGGCTGCCGTCGGCGTATCGCCGGGACGGTGTGCATGGACCAGTTCGTCGTGGATGTCGGTGATGATCCGGTCCAAGCGGGTGACCAGGTCGTCCTGTTCGGGCCGGGGGCGCACGGCGAGCCGACCGCCACCGACTGGGCGGATGCCCTCGGCACCATCAATTACGAGATCGTCACGAGGATCGGCGCCCGGGTCCCGAGGGTGTACGTGAACGCGCCCCGCCCAGCCGGCTCGGCCGGCTCGGCCAGGCCAGCTGGGCCGGCCGGCTCCGCCGGGCTGGAAAACGGTCTGCCGTGAGCGTGCCGCTCGATGATGACGGCCTGCCGCCCGGTGGCCCGTGGACGGCAGCTTCAGCCCAGGTGCTGGGCGCCGGGCGGATGCTTGCC
>NZ_CAKJTP010000183.1:0-6701 GCF_917627335.1 Protofrankia sp. CiT1
GGTGGCTCCCTCCGTCGCCTCGCGCCGCACGCACCCCAGCCCCACTCCTTGATCCAATCCCCTATTGCCGGGCGCTCTTATGACGACTCGCCCCCGCAGCACAAAAGGATCTTATTGGACTGACAAACCGTGACAACCACATCCTCCAGATGGTCACCATCACACGCAACAGCACGCAACAGCAATCGTGTGACTACCTGAAGCCAAGAAACGATATCCGACTGGTTACTCTCAGCTCTGTGAAGCGCGGATGCCACGCCAGCGATTCAGTAACCCCTCTGGGGCGTCCTCCACAGTGACGGCATAGCTGATGTGGTCCCGGTAAGCTCCCCCGATCGCCAGATAGCGCCGGTGGAACCCCTCCTCTCGGAAGCCCAGCTTTTCCACCACCCGGCGGCTGGCCGTGTTCTCGGGACGGACGTGCGCCTCCACCCGGTGCAGTGCCGCCGCGGTGAAACAGTGGTCCACCACCAGTGCCACCGCGGTCGGCGTGATACCGCGCCCGGCATACCCGCGGTCAACCCAGTAGCCGACATGCCCGCTGTTCAGCGCACCACGAACAATCGTGGAGACGGTGACCTGCCCCACCAGCCGCCCCTGAAACGTCATCGCGAACGGCAGCGCCGTGCCGAGACGCGCCTGTTGACGCAGCCGCCGCACCATCCGGTTGTAGACCCCTATGGTCTGGCGCTGCGCCCACGCGTCCGCCGTGACAGGCATCATCGCCGGAGTCGCCTCCCACGGCGCGAGCCAGTCACCGTTACGCACCCGGATATCGACCCAGGTAACAGCCTCACGCAACCGCAGCGGACGTACCCCCACCGCTCCGTCGGCCAGACTTGCCGGCCACCCGGGTGCCCTCATCCCGGCCCTCCCGGCCCCCCGGCCCCGGTCCGCGGCGCCCGGATCGGCGTAAAAATGATCACCGCCGCCGCGTATCTGGGCTATGGCATGCCCGACGACCCCAGCCAGCACGTCCACGCCGTCCGCGACACCGCCCGCCGAGCCCGGCAGGTTCACCACCAGCGTGTCGCCCCGGACACCGACGATGCCGCGGGAAAGAACCGCGGTCGGGATCTTCGCCCGCCCGGCGTCGCGCAGTGCGGCGGCGAGCCCGGGTACTTCTCGGTCGATCACCTGCCGGGTCGCCTCCGGTGTGACGTCCCTGGGCGCGAGGCCGGTACCACCGGTGGTGACAATCAGGTGGATGTCCGCCGCGACGGCCGCCTCCAGCGCGGTCACGATCGCCGACCGATCGTCGGGGACGACGACCACGTCGTCAACGGAAAAACCGATCAGGCGAAGCGCTCTGGCGGCCGACGGACCGGAACGGTCCACGTAACTGCCCGCGTAGACCCGATCCGAAATGGTAATCACCCGGGCACGGCTGCCCGTCGGCACCCCCGACGCGTGGCTCATCGGATGACGCCGCCCGGCCCGTCCGGCCCATCCGCATCGGCATTCGTATCCGCATCCGCATCCGCATCCGGGGAACGGTGCCAGTCACCAGAACGCCCGCCGGTCTTGGCCAGCAGCCGGATACCGGTGAGCGTCGCGGCCGGATCAACCGCCTTGATCATGTCGTGCAGAGCGAGCCCAGCCACCGCGACCGCGGTCAACGCCTCCATCTCCACGCCGGTGCGGTCCGTTGTCCGGGTGGTTGCGGTGATCTCGACACCATGATCACAAACGGTCAGCTCAACCTGGACCCCTGACAGCGCGATCGGATGACACAGCGGGATGAGCTCAGGTGTGCGCTTGGCACCCATGATGCCGGCCAGCCGGGCGACAGCGAGCGCGTCCCCCTTGGGCACACCGGCGCCACGAAGCAGGCCGACGACGGCCGGCGCGACCCGCAGACACCCCTGGGCGACAGCCGTCCGCGCTGTCACCTCCTTGGCCGAGACGTCGACCATGCGTGCGGCACCGGCGGCATCCACATGGGTCAGCCCCGGCTCGCTCACGCCCACGCCCGCGTCCGGACCGGGTCCACGACCGCCGGGTCGCCACCGCGCTCCGGATCACCACGTTCCGGATCACCACGCTCCGGGCCGCCGAACTGCGGGCCGCCGAACTCCGGCAGGTCACCGCCGAGATACAGCGCTGTCAGCTCCGTCCCCGCGGGCACATCGGCGCTGTCCTCAGGGACGATCAGCAACGCGTCCGCGACCGCCAGGGCCGACAGCTGATGCGCGCCCTGAAGGCCCAGCACGTGGGCGACCGGCGGCCGTCCGGCATCAGACGCGGCCAACCGGGCCCGCAGATAGGAACGTCTGCCGCGGGGCGAGCGCAGCTCGTGGGCGGTGGTGACCACCAGCGTCGGGCGCCGCACAGACGCAAGCCCGCGCAGCCGCAGCAAGGCGGGCCGGACGAACAGCTCGAACGACACCAGCGCGCTGACCGGGTTGCCCGGCAACGTGAACACCGGCACCCCGTCGATCACGCCGAACCCTTGCGGCATCCCGGGCCGCATGGCCACCGACTCGAAACGGACCTTCCCCGGCCCAGCGAGAACCTGTTTCACCACGTCGAAGGCGCCCACGCTCACCCCGCCAGTAGTGATCACCACGTCGGCCCCGGCCAGGATGTCGGCGAAAACCGCGGCGAACGCGGCCGGGGAGTCCGGGACACCGGCAAGCCGCCGTACGTCCGCGCCCGCCTCGCGCGCCGCCGCCGCCACCGCGTGGCTGTTCGAGTCGACGATCTGCCCCGGGCCGAGGGGCTCCCCCACCTCGACCAGCTCGCTGCCGGTCGACAGCACCGCGGCTCGGGGACGGGGATGCACAACCGGCGTCGCCACGTTGAGCGCGGCCAGCAGGCCGAGCTGGGCCGCGCCGAGCAGCCGCCCGGCGGGCAGGACCAGATCGCCCGCGGCCACGTCCTCGCCAGCGCGGCGGATGTGCTGACCGGGTACGGGCGCACGCGTCACGGTCACCCGGTCCATCCGGCCGTCGGTCCACTCAAGCTGGACGACGGTGTCGGCGCCGGGCGGCAGCGGCGCGCCTGTCATGATCCGCGCCGCGGTGCCCCGCGCCACCGGCGACGGTGTGCCCGCCGCCGCCGGGATATCCCCGGTGACCGGCAGGGTGACCGGCCGATCGGGGCTGGCGCCGACGACGTCCGCGGCGTGTACGGCGTATCCGTCCATGGCCGAGTTGTCGAACCCGGGCAGGGCGGAAGCCGCGTGCAGGCCCGCCGCGAGCACGCAGCCGTGGGCGGACCGCAGCGGCAATGGCCGCGGCGGCAGCGGGACGATCGCGTCGAGGATGCCGGTGACATGCTCGTCCACCGACTTCATCACCGAGCAGGCTCAGCCTTGGGCCCCCCGGAGGAGACGTACTCCTCCAACCACGGGTACAGCTCCGCGCCGATGTCCGGCCGCTCACAGGCGAGCCTGATCACGGCCTTGAGATAGTCCACCCGGTCACCGGTGTCATAGCGACGCCCGGTGAAGACCACCCCGTGGACGGGCTCACCAGCATCGTCACCGAGCGTCGCGAGCGTCCGCAGCGCGTCGGTGAGCTGGATCTCGTTCCCGCGGCCGGGTGGTGTCTCCCGCAGCACGGCAAAGATCGACGGTGACAGGATGTACCGGCCGATGATCGCAAGATTGCTGGGCGCCTCGGCGGCCGGTGGCTTCTCCACCAGGTCCCGGATGCGGACCGTCTGGTAACCGGCGGCCGGTGCGTCCCCGGCGGGGGCTGTGACGGGCGCCGGGTCAACCGTCGCGACCCCGTACAGGGAGACAAGATCCTCAGGTACCTCCATCAGGGCTACGACGCTTCCCCCGAAACGCTGCCGGACCGCGAGCATCTCCACCAGCAGCGGGTCACGCTCGTCGATCAGGTCGTCGCCGAGCAGCACGGCGAACGGCTCGTGACCGACGTGCGCGGCCGCGCACAGCACCGCGTGCCCGAGCCCGCGCGGCGCCTGCTGCCGGACGGAGTGCACCTCGGCGAATCCGGCGGACGCGCGGACCCTGTCCAGGCGGGCTGTGTCGCCCTTGCGTTCCAGGGCGGCCTCCAGCTCGGCCTCCCGGTCGAAATGGTCCTCTATCGCCTTTTTGGTGCGGCTCGTAACAAGCAGGACGTCTCGCAGACCAGCACGCGACGCCTCCTCCACCACGTACTCGATGGCCGGCCGGTCGACGACCGGCAGCATCTCCTTGGGAAGGGACTTGGTCGCGGGCAGGAACCGGGTGCCCAGCCCCGCAGCCGGAATCACCGCCTTCGTTACTGACATGGCGAAACCATAACCGCATGCCGGGCGGAGGGTCACCGCGGCGCGGTCGCGCCGGGTGGGCACAAGGCCTCCCGGTTCCCCCACCCACCACCGCCGGGGGTACGGATCGTGACGACCGCGCCGGCAGTCAGCTCAAGGCTCGTCTTGGGCGCCAGCGCGGCACCGTCCACTTCGTTACGGCCCATCCCGCCCGGCCCACCGCCAGCGGCGCCCGGTGGCGCATGCCGGCGGCGATCGGTGAGCAGCGACAAGGTCGCCGGTTCCAGCACCCGGATCGACCGCACCAGCCCGGCGCCACCGGGGTGCAGCCCCGGCCCGGAGGTGGCCGGGTCCAGCTCGTAGCGTTCGACCCGCATCGGGTACTCCAGCTCCAGCGCCTCGATCGGAGTGTTCAGGGTGTTGGTCATCCCGACGTGCACACCGGACGGCCCCGGTCCGCGCGAGGACGCGCCCTGGCCGCCGCCCAACGTCTCGTAGTACGTCCACCCACGCCCACCGATGACCACATTGTTCATCGTGCCCTGGCCCTGCGCGGGCAGGCTCGCCCGCGAGCCCGCCGTTGCCGGCTGGGCGGCGACGGCCTGGGCGAGAGCCGTGAGCACCGTGTCCGCGATCCGCTGGGAGGTCTCGACGTTGCCGGCGACCACCGCCGAGGGCCGGCGCGCGTCCACCAGCGACCCGGGCTCGGTCAGCACCGTGAGCGGCGCGTAGGTGCCGTCGTTGGCCGGGACGTCGTCGGGTAGCAGCACCCGCAACGCGAAACAGCAGGCCGACCGGGTGACCGCGCGTGGGCAGTTCACGTTGCCGGGTACCGCCGCCGCCGTT
The DNA here is from genome assembly GCF_917627335.1 of Protofrankia sp. CiT1. NCBI lineage: Bacteria > Bacillati > Actinomycetota > Actinomycetes > Frankiales > Frankiaceae > Protofrankia > Protofrankia sp. CiT1. The sequence goes on from NZ_CAKJTP010000183.1 coordinate 5,068, forward strand.
CCCGCGAAGTCGACGGTCAGCGCGTCCCCCTCGATCGTCACGGTCACCCGGATCGGGATGTCGTCGTCCCCCGCGCCGTCACCCTCGACCTCGCCGGCAGCGGTGTACCGGCCGGCCGGCAGACCCGCGATCACTGCTCGGCTCCGCCGTTCGCCATAGGCCAGCACCTCGGCGAACGCCGCCAGCACCACGGGCAGGCCCCGGCGTTCGACCAGCCCGGCCAGGCGGATGCCGGCGAGCCGGTTCGCGGCGGCCTGCGCGCGCAGGTCGCCCCGCCGCAGCTCGGGGGTCCGGGAGTTCGCACAGATCAACTCAAGGATGTCGGCCTGCCACACGCCGTCGGCGACAAGCCGCACCGGTGGGATGATGAGGCCCTCCGCGTAGATCTCCCGCGAGTCGGCCGGCATCGACCCGGGCCGCATCCCGCCCACGTCCGAATGGTGCGCGCGGGTCGCGGCATAGGCGATGATCTCGCCCTCCGCCGCCAGCGGCGAGACGAGGGTGATGTCGGGCAGATGGTTCCCCCCGGTGAACGGGTCGTTGAGCACCCACACGTCACCGGGCGCGGCACCGCGCTCGGACACGGCACGCACCGACTCGTACATCGCGCCGAGGTGCACAGGAACATGGGCGGCCTGGGCGACCATCCGCCCAGCCGCGTCGAACAGGGCGGCGGAGCAGTCCCGGCGTTCCTTGATGTTGGACGAGTAGGCGCTGCGGACCAGCAGGGTCCCCGTCTCCTCGGCGATACCGGCCAGCGCGCTCGCCAGCACCGACAACGTCACCGGATCCATCTCGTCCTCCGTTCGGCTCGCCGTGCCCGATCACAAACCCGCGCCTGATCACGCGCTCATGCCCGATCACAGATGTTCCGCGTTCGCGCTGGCGCCCTGCTGCCTGCCAATATCCAGGACACCCGCGCCGACGCATCCGGCGACTATCGTGACGGCTGACACCAGGTATGGCCGGAGGTTGGATGTGCGCAAGTTCGTCATCATGGGCGTCCAGGGAAGCGGGAAGGGCACACAGGCGAAAATGCTCGCTGATGAGCTTGATCTCGTCCATATCAGTGTGGGTGACATATTTCGCTGGAACGTACAGAGTCACACCAAACTGGGTGCCCAGGTCAAACGGATCGTCGCCAGCGGCCACCTGGTCGGGGACGATCTGGTCGAATCTGTCGTCCGCGAACGCCTCGCCAGCCACGACTGGAACTACGGATTCATCATCGACGGTTTCCCGCGCAACGCCCGCCAGGCCGAGTTCTTCCTGGAAAGCTACGACATCGACGGCGTGATCTACCTGGATCTCCCCGATGAGGAGGTCTACCGCAGAGTGCTCGCCAGACGGCTGTGCTCACGGTGCGGGCTGGACTACAACCTCATCGCCAGCCGCCCGCGGGCCGCGGACACCTGTGACGTCTGCGGCGGCCAGCTGCTGACCCGTTCGGATGACAACCCCGAGGCCCTCGGGGTCCGCCTTCGCGAATATCACGAGAAGACCCGGCCGGTGATGGAGATCTTCCAGCGTAAGGAGTACGTGGCGGTCATCGACGCCCGGCATCAGGCCGTCGACGTACAGGCCGAGATCCGCGAGCACTTCGATCTGCCTAAGAGCGACCGACAATAGGGGAC
>NZ_CAKJTP010000184.1:0-696 GCF_917627335.1 Protofrankia sp. CiT1
GCCTACGTCGATCGGCTCCGCGGGCTCCCCGAAGACGAGGCCGCAGCATGACCACCCACGCGCGGCGGCGGGCTGGTATTCGGCAACACACCCCGACCAGCCTGCCGGCCCGCGGGCCACCGGGACACGGCGCAAGCCCTCACAACTGGACGATCAGTAAGCGGCCCCGGTGGGTGCGGGAACACCACACCGGGACCTCGATCCGCACCCTTCTGACACAAGGAGCGCAGACCGTGACCCCTATCATTCCGCCTGTCTATGACCCGCCGCGCGACCCCTCGGACGGACAGCCCTTCGTCCGCCTCGACACCCCCGGCCACGGCTACTACGAGATGACTGTCAAGCCGGGTGCCGACCCGTTCGAGGTCGCTCGGACCGCTGTCCGGATTCCTACCGACGCGGTGTTCATCGAAGCACTCGGGACGTCGACATCGTCTTGGTGTTCCGCGCGATCCCAGGCACGGCCTTTCCGACACCCCGCCCCTCCCACGGGGGTCCGGGCGGTGGCTGGATGCCCGACATCGCCCCGTACCGCAGGGTTCCCGCGCAGACCCAGCCGTTCTGACCGGTCGTCGCGGTCGTTCGTTTCTCCCCCATTTTTCTTCCGTTCCTCTGGTAGGCGCCTGATCTGCCGGGGGGCCGGACGGGTCCAGGGTCGGCGTAGCCGATCACGCAGTGACACGTAGTGCCCTGGAC
>NZ_CAKJTP010000184.1:1052-2381 GCF_917627335.1 Protofrankia sp. CiT1
GCGGCCGGTTTCCCGGCAGACCCTCCCGCGCCCAGAGGACCGGAACCCCGGAGTATCACGCCTCCTCCGGCAATTTCTCCCTGTTTTTCGCCTTTCGGCAAGGAGTGATCTTTCATCATGTCCGGCAAGCGGCAGGACCCGGCCGACCCCACGGACGGCAACGAACCCACCGACCCTGACCGTCACGGCTCGGAGCGCCAGACACCGAACACCCCCACCCGCCGAGACCGGCGGCGAAGCCACGGGGACGGAGCACTCTTTCAGCGGGCCAGTGACGGCCTGTGGGTCGGGCGCGTCGACCTCGGCTGGATCGACGGGAAGCGCGTCCGCAAGACCGTCTATGCCAAGACCGAAAAGGAATGCCGGCGCAAGCTCAAGGAAATCCAGAAAGCTGCGGAACAGGGCGTGAACCTGACCGCTCCGAACCGGACCGTTTCGGAGTGGCTGACCGAATGGCTCCGGATGAAGGGAGAGGACGGAACCCGTCCCACCACCCTCGCCGGGTACCGGTGGGCCGTCGATCTCTACATCGTGCCGGTGGTGGGCCGGGTCCAACTCCTGAAACTCACCCCGTCCGACGTCACCAGGCTGATCGGGAAAGCTCGGGATGCCGGGCGCTCGCCCCGTAGCCTTCAGTTCATCCATGGGGTGCTACGTAACGCGCTCGCGGACGCGCACCGGCTCGACCTCGTACCCCGCAACGTCGCGAAGGCGGTCAAAGGACCGTCGGTGCCGCTGCGGCGGCTCCGTGCCCTGCACGTCGATGACGTCCGGGCGCTCACCCGAGCCATGCACGACGACCCGTACGGGCCGATCTTCATGTGTGGTCTGATGCTGGGCCTGCGACGGGGGGAAGTCCTCGGCCTGCGTTGGGACGACATCGACCTCGAGGCGGGAGTGCTGCACGTCCGGCGCACGTTGCAGCGGGCGAACGGAACGCTGATGTTCATGCCGGCCAAGACCGTCCGGTCACACCGCACGCTGCCGGTGCCGGGTTCGCTGGTCGGCATCCTCACCGAGCATCGCCGGTCCCAGGAGAGCGCCAAGGCCACCGCCGGTCCGGGCTGGACGGATCATGACCTTGTCTTTGCCTCCACTGTCGGGACGCCCCTGGACCCACGCAACGTCAACCGATGGTTCACCGTGATCCGCACGGCGGCCGGGCTCCCGTGGGTACGGCTTCATGATCTGAGACACGCGTTCGCGACACTCCTCGTCGCCGAAGGCGTCCCCATGAGGGTAATCATGGAACTACTCGGCCATTCCACGATCAACCTCACCATGAACACCTACGCCCACGTGCTTCCCGAAGCCCAAGAAGACGCCGTG
>NZ_CAKJTP010000184.1:3042-7665 GCF_917627335.1 Protofrankia sp. CiT1
ACGCGCCTCGACGGCCTCGTCATGGGCGGTGACCAGGCCAAGGACGCCACCGACGAACCGGGCGAGCATGAAGCAGCCGATGAGGACGGCTCGTGAGCCGTCGGGGTACATCGTTGGGTACATGGCGATCACTCCGGGGCCACGCCAGTGGCAAAAGCCCTGGTCAGAGCGGAGCCGGCGAGGGGATTCGAACCCCTAACCGCTCGATTACAAGTCGAGTGCGCTGCCAGTTGCGCCACGCCGGCCAGCCGAGGAACCTCCCTAGCGTAGGGCATCAGCCGTCGATCTCGCTCAGCGGGATCGACGGCTGGGGGGAGCGGCTGAGGGACCGAAGCCGACGGCCCCGAGGCGGACGGACGGATCCGATCCCAGCTGATGCCCGCATCCCGCACCGGCCCGTCAGGACCGGCCATCCCGGCCGGCAGCCCCGCGGCCGAGCCACCGGTCAGGAGTAGACCAGCATGGGGGCTGTGCCCAGGCCGGTCATCCCGAATTCTCCATCAATCGCTCCGTGAGCGTCCCAGAACTCGACCGCGCCTGCCACGTCACAATTTTCGATCAGATCGGTCAGCCGCGCGTAACGCGCCAGCGACTGCTCGATGAAACGGCGTCCGTCGTGCTCCGGGACCTTGCGGAGAACAACATCGTACTGATGTCGGAGCAGCGACGCGACAAGCTCGGCCAGCAACGTCAGAGTCTGATTGTGACAGGATCGGACGACCAGCACCCGAAAATCCGTGGCACGCCGGGAGAAATCAGCCGCATTACGCGCGGCGTCGGCAGCCGCCAGACATGCCCGCATTTCTTGCAGATCCGCCGGGGTACGGCGTTTTGCGGCCAGCGCCACAATGCCCGAATCCATGACGGCCCGCGCCTCGGCCAGATCCCGGACGGGCGTTCCCCGCATCTGGAGCCGCAGTCCGGCTTGCCGGGCCAGGACCTGCCCGTCCGGCTCCTGGACGAGTGGCCCGAGGTGGGAGCCACGGCGAAGGACGATCAGAGATTCTGACTCAAGGATGCGTAGCGCCTCGCGCATTGTCGGCCTTGCGACACCATAAATATCCATCAGCTCGGTCTCCGGTGGAAGGTGGTCGCCAGGTCGGACCTCACCGCGTGCCACTCTTCCGCGCAAGTCATCGGCTACCATCTCGGCGAACTTGTTGAAGCTCGGTCCGTACCCCGCTCGGGGTGTACTCATACCCATGTGGCCGCCTCCTCACTGAAGCGTAAAAACTATGCTAACCGGCGGAAGAGAGCCACTACTCGTCTCCACGGACTTCTTGTGAGACCGCCCACGCCATGTGAATCCACCCACACCGATATTCGCTATAGATTAGGTTCTCGTGCGCCTTGGCGGAGCATCACGAATACGGGCCGACGCGGCCGCCAATGACGCGCCATATAAGAGTGCCCGACAATAGGGGAATGGATCAAGGAGCGAGAATGGGGTACATGCATCGCGAGGCGGCACAGGGAGCCACCGGCGGTGTTGGGGACGACCGACGAGCCGGGGTACCCGGGCATCCTGCGGCGATGGATGGGCAGCGAGGGACGGGGAGCGATGACGCGAGGGGCATGCCTGTCCCAGCCTCGCGACGCCGGGCCCCCTGTTGCCGACCCCAAGGGAAACCGGTATGACACATCACCACATCCACGCAGCAACCACGGAAACGGGTGCCTCCGACAGGGCCGGCCGGGAATCCCCCGCTCGCAATAAAGTCGACAGGCTGCCAACCAGCTAGGAGTGACGCGACCAGACGTTTCCGCGCGACGCGGGAGAAATTAACCACCCAGAGTCATCGAACAAAACCTTCCGTACCCGCCAGGCGGCATACGAGAAGTGCGGCAAAGGTAAGGAGGGGAGCTCAGAATGGTGTGGGAAGAGCCGCTTCCCTCCGCCGTGGCCCGCCTCGGACATTCGATCAAGAGGGCGGAGCAGGCACTCATCCGTGAGAAGACCCGGGCACTGCGTGATGTCGGGCTTTCCGTCCCGCAGTACACCGCGCTGTTCACCCTTGCCGAGTCACCCGGTCTCTCCGGCGCCCAGCTCGCCCGAAGGTGCATGGTCACGCCCCAGTCGATGGCCAGCCTGCTGCTCACCCTCGAAGCCAAGGGACTGATTGTCCGTGAGCAGTCGGATGTCCATGCGAAGGTTTTCCAGAGCCGGCTGACACCAACCGGCCTAGCGTTGCTGCGGCAGGCCGACGCGCTGGCCCTCGCGGTCGAGCAGCGCCTCACCGACGTGTTCTCCCCGGGAGAGCTGGAGGAGTTCCGGTCTCTCCTCGAACGGTCCGTCGCCATTCTCGACGACGAAACCGGACGGTCCGTGGCCACAGCCACGCCGCGGTGGTCCGAACAACTCCGTTAGCGGCCGGAGCCCGGCTATCGCTGTCCGTCCACCCGGCGGCGGCGGGCGATCTCCGCCAACATCACGCCAGCGGCGACCCCGGCGTTGAGCGACTCGACGTTACCGACCATCGGGATCCGCACGGTCAGATCGCAACGCTCCCCGACCAGCCGTGACAGGCCACGTCCTTCTGAGCCGACGACCAGCGCCAGCGGATCACCGGCCATCTCCAGCTCGTCGAGAGCAACCTCGCCGTCCGCGGCCAATCCAACGACGAAAATGCCGGCATCCGCCCAGGCAGCCAACGCCCGAGACAGGTTCGTCGCCCGCGCCACCGGCAACCGGGCGGCGGCACCCGCCGATGTCTTCCACGCCGCCGCGGTCACGCCGGCCGCCCGTCGCTCGGGCACGACCACGCCGTGCGCGCCGAACGCCGCCGCCGATCTGATCACAGCACCGAGATTACGCGGATCGGTCACTCCGTCCAACGCCACCAACAATCCCGGTGGCGCGGCCTGCGCACGGGCCAGGAGGTCATCGGGGTGGGCATACCGGAACGGCGGCACCGACAGTGCCAGCCCCTGATGCGGCGCGGAACCGCACATCCGGTCCAGCTCGGCGCGGGCGACATCCGCGACAGCCACACCGGCAGGAGGCGCGAGCCGGCGGGCCTCGTCAAGACGTTCGTCATACTCTGTGCCACCGGCAACGAACAGGGTTGACCCCGGAACACCGGCTCGTAGCGCCTCCACCACCGCGTTACGGCCGACTACCAGTTCGTCGAGGTCACCGCGACCATCGCGCTCCGCTCGGCCGGAGCGGGACGAACCAGCCCGATCCGGTCCGCCGCGGACGGGCCCGCCAGCACGACCACCGGACCGCGGCACCCGTTCACCACCGGTTTTCCCGCCTTTTTTCCCACCTCGGCCCTGGCCTGTCCCAGCGAGTGGACGCGGACCGCGCGCCGCCCGGCCACCCTCGTCCCGAGCCCTGTCATCACCGGCTCTGTCCGTACCCGCCCGAGCGTTGGAGACGCTGCCGGCTCGCCCAGTGCTGTCGGTAGCCCGCGAACCCACCGGGCGTCGCGCCTCAGCCGCCGCGATCACAGCGGCTCTGCGCTGAGCTGGGTGGCCTGGCCGCAGCTCAGCCGGCGGAGTGGCGCCACGGCCCTCCAAGCTCTTCCTGCGCTGGCCACCGCTACCAGCCGACGCGCCCTTGCGATGCGACCCCGCCTTGGCCGCTCGACCGCCCTGGCCGCCACGCGCCACCCCACCGCCGCCACGCCGTTGCTGGCCAGCCATCAGCGAACTCCACCAGCGCGTATCCCGGACGCGTCAGAGAACATCGTCACACGGTATACGGTTTCCCAGCTCGCTTGGGCCACCGGCCGTACGGGAAGCTGCATGATCAGAAAGTCTGGCGCGTGTTAGAGCGCCCGGCAATAGGGGACGCGGCGTCGCGGGGCTGGGGCACGCACCTCGCCGCGTTGTCGTCAGTCGCCACCCAACGCCAGGGTGGCTCCCTCCTCCGCCTCGCGCCGCACGCACCCCAGCCCCGCTCCTTGATCCACGCCCCTATTGCCGGGCGCTCTTAGCTTGTCCGCAAGCTGACAACAGCTCATACTGCTTAACACCTCATCGCCGTCAACAGCCGCACTATGGTCAAACCGTGACGGCGAACACACCTTCGACATCATCCATACGATCAAAGAGCGCCGTCGATTCCGCCATGATTACACTGCCGGTGTCGAGCCAGCCGCATGTCGACCACGCACAGACACCGCATCGCCGACGCCGATCCCCCACCCCGTGACGCCGCGCCCTCTGTTGCCGGACGCGCTAAGCCATGCAGGGCCGCCAAGATGTCCGCCGCCGAAGGGATCCTGATCGGAATGATCGACCAGACCCCGGCACGATTCCCACCGATCAGCGGTTCACCGACAAGCCGTGTGACATGACCACAGAATTTGATCATCCGTACGCCGGGGACGAAGAGGTACGGAACCGACCAGAACGGGGGCCTTGCCCGGTGTGCACGAACCCGGCGTACTCGGATGACCACCGCTGCGAAACATGCGGCATGCCGCCGCGGGTCGAGATGCCGCCGGAGACAGGTGACGCAGATCACCGAGAGATCGACCTTGGCCTTATTGCCGGCGTCTGTGACCGGGGAGTCCGACATACCACCAACGAGGACGCCATGGGTATCGCCATGGTCGGCTCCACCCTGATCGCCGTCGTCTGCGACGGTGTGTCGAGCACACCCGGGTCAGGACC
>NZ_CAKJTP010000185.1:0-6647 GCF_917627335.1 Protofrankia sp. CiT1
GCGGCACGCTCGCCGCCGCGAGGGCGGCCCCGGCCCCGGCGCCGAGCCCCAGCCCGGCGCGGCGTAGCCGCCGCTCGTCACCTGGCGCGATGGCGCTGCCAACCGCCAGGCTGGCCGTCGGAACGTGTAACAGCAGATAGAGGGCGATGAATGTGACAAGCTCGGCATAGTCACTCGGGCTCAGCAGCCGCAGCGCGACGATCGAGAAGAGCAGGTTGCCGCCGCCCGCGCCGAGCTGGCCCGCGATAACCATGATCTGCTCGGTCGCGATCCGGCGACGGGGCAGCGAGATGCCGGCGGCGCTGGCGAGCGTGGCGTTCCCGGCGGAGACGGTCATGCGGCCCCCCGGCCGGCCGGCCTGCCCCGGAGCCTGCTCCGGCGTGCCGTCCTGATGAACGCGCCGCGTGGTGGCCCGCTGTACCGCGGCCGGCGCTGGCCGGCCCCATCCTTGGCCATCGATTGCTCCCCCCTGAGAGCGGCGGGCAACAGGGGACGCGGCGTCGCGCGGTGGGGGCGCGTACCAGCAGGGCGGCTCCCCACGCCGCCTCGCGATGCACGCACTCCAGCCCCGTTCCTTGCTCCACGCATCTGTTGCCGGACACTTTTGATCGTCGTGTCGTCGGCGGCGCGAAGGAGATGCTCGCACCGCCTTCGGCTGGTTGCCGGCCGCGGCCGGGGCGCCGCCGGCCCGAAACGGGCGCGGGGCTACCCGCGGGTGAATGGAAATGCCACAGTCAATGCGTGCTCGCCTGCGACGTGTCGCGAAAAAAATCTCCATGCGCGGCCCCGCCACGCCCCGGTCTGTTGGTTTCCCTGCCCCCGGCCCCTTCCCCGCGGCCGGCGGAGATCGACCCGATCACGGGTCTCAACTCTGTCCTCACCGCATTTCCTGGTCATCTCGCCGCGGCAAATTCTCCATGGCCGGCGGGTGGCTAGTTGGTGGCGTTGGCGAGTTTTTCTGATCAATAAGAGCGCCCGGCAATAGGGTGTTCGATCAGGCGCGGCGGCTGGGTGGATGGATCGCGAGGCGGCGGCGGAAGGCGTCCCGCGCTGGGCGTGGACCGACGGCAACGTGGCAGGGCGCGGCCTGGGCGGCGCAAGCCGGACAGCTCCATTGCCGGAGCCGCTAAAATGTGGCCGGCTGACTGGCGGGAGCGATGGGCTCCCGCCGTATAACGTATGGAAGCGTGAGGGCGTGCGAATCGCCTACCGGGGGATAGCGGATCGCTTACAGGGGGGATGGCTGTCGGCAGCCGCCTGGAGAAATCGGCGGGTACGAGCGGCTGGTGTGTTCCCGCGGTGCCCGCGCGGGTGGCGTGCGGTGGCGGTGATCGGTTTTCCGTGCGGTATCTCCCCGCGACATGCCCGGGGCAGCGGCCGCATTCCTGTTGCCGCCGGGAGCTGAAAGCGGTCCGGATGAACGGAGGAGCATGCGGGCACAGGGGGGCGGGCACGAGATTCGGCACCTCGTGCGCATCATGTTGGCCGCCAGCATGGCGGTGTACGGGCTGGGCGGCTCCGAAGTGGCCCTGCCGCGCTCCGTCTCGCCTCCGCCGCTCCTGGTGTCGGCGAGCGGGACGGCCGACGTTGCCGGCGGCTCCGGGCTGTCCGGCGGTTGGGCCCGGCAGCCGTACAGCACGCTGCGGGCGAATCTTAGCGATCTTGTTCAGCAGGCGGACGCGACGCCGGGAGCCGGCGGCGACCAGCTCAATGTGCCCGGCCTGGCCCGCTGGCGTACGGTCGTGCGGGCCCAGGACGTCGCGGGCCTCGGTCCGTCAGCACAGGCTCGCGCGGCGCTGCTGTTTGCCCTCAGCCAGCTGGGCCGGCCGTATGAGTGGGGGGCGCAAGGCCCGGATTCGTATGACTGTTCCGGGCTCACCCAGCGGGCGTTCGCGACCGCGGGGATCCTTATCCCCCGGGTCGCCGCGGACCAGGCCCGGGTCGGCCAGGCCGTCCGGCTGGCTGAGCTGCTACCCGGCGATCTTGTTTTTTACGCCTACGACACCGCTGATCCGGCAACGATCCATCATGTCGCGATGTACGTCGGTGGCGGCCTGGTGATCCATGCGCCGCAGACCGGAGACGTGGTCCGCATCACACCGCTGTGGCTCGACGGCTATATCGGCGCGGTCCGGCTCTCGCGGGCCATCCGCGGTACGGGGATAACCACGGTCGGCCCGTTCACGGTGCCGCCGCCGCCCGCCGGCGGCGCGGCGGTGGATCCGCTGGTGATCCCACCGCTGCGCAAGGACCCCGGCGGCGGTGTTGTCGCGGGTGAGCCGCCAACCGTCGCACCGGCGGTAGGACAGGCCGGTCTCGCCGCTGGCTTGCCCACCGAGCCGATGTCCACCGAGCCGATGCCCACCGGCCCCACCCCCGCCCTGATGCCCACCCCAGGCGGCTCGGCCGACCCGACGCCGACACCAGGTGACCTCCCGCAGCCACGTGTGGCACCGAGCCCCAGCGGACCCGCATCGGCCGCACCCGAGCCTGGGCCCACCGCGGCCACGGTGTCCACCGTGCCGGCTGCCGCCCCGTCGCCTGCCGCGTCACCTGCCGTCACCCAGCCGGCGTCCGCGGCTTCGCCGGCACCGGCCGCGACCGGGCAGCCGACCGTTTCGCCATCCCCTTCTCCGTCACCAGCGGGCAGCGGACCGCCTGCCAGCACGCCGGTGCCGACCACGGCGACCACGGCGACACCACCATCGGCCGCTCCTTCCGCGGCGGCCACCACCCAGGCGCCGGTGACCGCTGGGTGAACAGCCCCACGCGCTGGAAGCGGTGGAAGGCGCGGGTTTCTGGCTGAGCAAACTGCCGTCGGCGGCCAGCGCGCCGCCGGCTCGGATCGGGGGCGGACAATGAACGTGAGTCGACCGGTGAGGCCGTGTGGGGAATGCGGCCATGAGTGGCGGCTGCATCGCCGTGGCGAGTTGCTCGTCTGCTGTGACGTGATGCGCTGCCGGTGCCGGCTGCTGGTCGGCGACTATGCGGGCCAGCTTGCTCTCGGGCCGTATGAGTCGGTGCCGTGCGCGGTTGGCTGCGGCCGCGTCGCCCAGCGTGGGGATATTCGCTGCCGGCGTTGCCGGGGGGCGCTTCGCCGCCATCCGCCCGCGGTGCCGCCCCAGACGGACGACCAGCATCCGGGATGGCGGCCCGCGGCCGTGTGACAGCGGCGTTCGGCTGGTGTTGTTTGCGGCGCGGCCGGCAACAGGGGACGCGGCGTCGCGGGGCTGGGGCGCGTACCCCAGCCCCGCTCCTTGGTCCACGCCTCTGTTGCCGGGCGCTCCTGGGTGGCTCTTGCCGGGCGCTCGGTGGGCGTGGACCGACCGGGCTGATCGAGGCGGGCCGCGGCCCGGAATGCGGTCCCGCCCTGAACGTGTATTCATTCACTGTAACGCATCGTAGTGTTTCGCTTGATTTCCACCCGGAGTTTCGGATACGGACACCATGCCCGGAGCAAACAGCCATGCAACCGCAACTCTGCCGTTTCTTGGCAGTCACGACCAGGAAACTGGCTGGGTAGAGCCTGGCTGAGAATTCTGCTGATGAGTGTGTCCAATGTTGGGATCCACGGGGGAGGGGGCGGGCGGATCAGACCGCACCGCGGCCGGCGGCCGGTCGTGCTGCCATGCGCTGTCAGGGCCGCCGAATTTTTGCCATAGCTCTGGTGGCCTGTCGGCGAGTTTGTTTCCGGCCTCCGTCGGTTCTCCTGGTAAGGGAGCTCAATGCGTCTCGACATCATTATTCCCGCGCATAACGAGGAGCATCGGATCGGTCGCACGCTCGACAGCTATCTGCGTGCGCTCGACGCGCCGGGCTTTCATTTTTTCGTGGCGCTGGATCATTGCACCGATGGTACCGCGGCAATCGTCCGGAGCTATCAGGCCGTCGATGACAGGCTGCGGATGTATCGCTACCCGAAGCTTGGCAAGGGCGGCGTGATAACGGAGACGCTCCGGCGGGCCGACGCGGGACTCGTCGCCTTTGTCGACGCTGATCGCGCCACCCCGCCGGGTGAGCTGCTGAGGCTCGCGACGGTCGCCCAGGACGTCGGCGCGGCGGTGGCCAGCCGGTGGCATCCGGCTTCGCTGCTGCCCGTGGCCCGTCCGTTGCGGCGCCGCGCGGCAAGTGCTGGATTCGCGATGCTGGTTCGGCTGATGTTCAAACTGCCTTACTGCGATACGCAGTGCGGCGCCAAGGTGTTTCGGCGGGACGTCCTGGACCAGGTCACGCCGTATCTGTCCGCCCGCGACTTCCTCTTCGACGTCGACCTGCTGGTCGTCGCCCGCGCCCTGGGGTGCGAGGTGGCGGAGGTGCCCACGGTCTGGATCGACCAGCAGGGCTCGCGGCTGGACCTGCTCGCGGACAGCCGGCGGATGGCCGTCTCCCTGTTACGCCTGTGGCTGCGGCATCGGATGCTGCCGGTCCCGGCACCCGCCCGCGGCGAACCAGCGGTTGCCTCGGCGTTGCTCGCGGCAGGCCGGCGAGCTGTCGATGTCGCGGCCTGACGTCGCGCTCGTCGCGCCTTATCCACCGCGCGGCGCGAAGCACGCCGGGACGAGCGGCGTCGCCTCCTACGCGGCGAACCTCGCGACCTCACTGGTTGACGCGGGCGCGACGGTCGCGGTGGTCGCGCCCAAGATCAACGTTCGTGAATCGGCCGCGGTGCCCCCGAGCGACGAGCCAATCCCCACCGTGCATCGAGCCTTTGGCAACCGGCCGTGGTCGCTGCTGGCCGCATGGCGTTCGGCCCGCGAGACCGGGGCTCCGATCATCCACCTGCAGCACGAGCTGTTCCTCTACGGCGGGGCCGCGGCACTGCCGTCACTGGTGACGGCGCTGTCCGCCCGGCGGCGTGGCCGCCCCGCGGTCGTCGTCACCATGCACCAGGTTGTGTCACCCCAGGACGTCACCGCGGAGTACACGCGGATGCACCGGGTGGCCGTACCGGCGGCGGTGGCGCGCGGCGGGCTTGCCGGCCTGCAGCGGGTGGTGAGCGGGCTCGCCGACGCGGTCGTGGTCCATGAGCGTGCGTTCACCGATGTCGTGCCGTCCGCCGTGCTCATTCCGCACGGGATCGAGGATCTTGTCACCCCGGACCGCGGGGCCAGCCGGCTCGCGCTCGGCCTGGACGGTCGGCTGACCGTTCTCTGTTTCGGTTTCGTGGCGCCCTACAAGGGCCTCGAGCTGGCCTGCGAGGCGGCTGTACTGGCTGGCGGCACCGTCCAGCTCGTGGTTGCCGGCGGTGACCATCCGCGGATGACCGGGACGCACAGCTACGCGGACGCGCTCCGCGAGCGGTTCGCCGACAAGGTGCGGTTCGTCGGATATGTGCCAGAAGAGCAGGTCGGTCACTGGTTCGGCGCTGCCGACCTCGCCTTGCTGCCGTATCCGAAGCCGCATGCGAGCAGCGGCGTGCTGGCGCTGGCTTTCGGTTACGGAACCCCGGTGCTGCTGTCGCGGGCGCTCGCGGACTGCGTCGGTGCCCCACCGTTGATGACCATACCGGGAACACCGGCGGAGCTCGCCGAACGGCTGCGCGAGCTTGCGCGGGACCACGCTCGGCTCGACCGGATCCGCGCGGCGAACGCGTTCCTCGCCGACGGCAGGTCCTGGCCCACGGTGGCCGGCCGCCATCTCGACCTCTACGAGGAGGTGACCGGTGGCAAGGGTGCTGTTGGCCGGCGCGTTCGGACAGCGTAATCCGGGCGACGAAGCGCTGCTGGAGGCGTTTCTGCGGGCGCTGCCCGGCTGCGACTTCGTGGTCACCACGGCGCGTCCGGGATGGACGGAGCACACCTATGGATGTGACGCCGTCGACAGCGATGATCCGTGGGCGGTCGCCCAGGCTCTGCTGAGCGCGGATGTGGTCGTCCTCGGTGGCGGCACCATCTTCAAGACCCTGCACCCGAGCGCCGGCCGTGCGGCGCGTTCGTTGTTGGTGCGTTCACTTGCGTTGGTCACCTCGGCACGGACGCTCGGACGCAGGGTCGCCGCGGTCGGTGTCGGCGCCGGTCTCCTGGCCGACCCGCTTTCGCGACGGCTTGCGCGGGAGCTGGTCCGCCGTATCGATCTCCTCGTGCTGCGCGACGAGGAGTCAGCTCACCTGCTGCGCGGCTGCGGCGCCCCGACACCGTTCCGGGTCGGTTCGGACCCCGCGTGGACGCTGTTGAACCCACCGCTGAACCCACCGCCGCACACCGGCGGCCGGTACCGCGACCGGGAGAATACCGTCCTGGTCGCGCTGAGCCATCTGGCAGCCACCGGCAAGGAGCTCTCGCTGTTGCTCGACCGGCTCGCGGAGGCTCTCGCCGAGCAGAGCGCGAACGGGCTGCGGGTGCTCCTTCAGCCGTGGCAGGTCGGTAGCACGGGTGCGGACGACCGCGAGATGGCGTCCTATCTGCGGGCCCGGCTTGCGGGCAGCACGGTGCTGGCACCGCCGGCGGACCTGGCCGAGGCACGGGCCAGCGCCGCTTCGGCCAGGTTGCTCGTGGCGATGCGCTTTCATGCGCTGCTCGCCGGTGCCGCCGCCGGGACCCCCGTGGTCGCGGTCGCGCACGAGGCCAAACTCGCCGGCCTCGCCCGCCGGCTCGGCCAGCCCGCCGTCCGGCCGGACGCGCCCGCGGGCGAGCTGGCGGGCGCCATCC
>NZ_CAKJTP010000186.1:0-6639 GCF_917627335.1 Protofrankia sp. CiT1
GGTCATGCTCGCCGCCGCGCCCGGAACGCCGCTCGCGCCCCGCTTCGGCCCGGCAAGCCGGGCGGCGCACATCAGTTCAGGAGCCCGGGATCTGACCGGGTCGCTCGGCCGGTCCGTACCCGGTCTGCGACGTGATGTGGACACGCTCGCGGACCTGCGGGAAGCAATGAGCCTCGGCGTCGGCCCGCGGACACACGACATCCTGAAACCGTGAAACCAGCCGCTCCCTGGCCGGGCCCGGTCCGCCCGCCCAGGCCAGCTGAAGCCCCGGCGGGCTGGTTCGGCTCGATGCGGGTGTGCGCGGCGCCCGCACCAGACACGTCCCGGGCGAGCCGCGGTACAACCGTGTCGCGTCTCACCATCGTGGCCGGTACGCCGCCGACGGTGCGCTCCCGGGCAGCTATGCCCGCCGGCTCCGACACAGTGCGGTGATACGCCTGTAATACCTGGTCGCCATGTCTGTACGGCGGAACCATGACGAGCCTGTGCACCGGCTGCCGGGCCGGAGCGCCGCAGGCGTGGCTGAACCGCCGACGGATACGGTGAGTAACCAACCTCGCCGCAATGCCCGCTGGCTCTAGATTCACACGCACCGGCTGTCCGGATGTTTCCGCCATGCTGCGGCATCCATCCAGAGGCATTTCGTGACCGTTACACGTGATGTTCACCGACAGGTCACCCCGGACGTGTCGTACCGGTCCCTGTCGCTGCTCACATCTGCCGCCATGACCGGAGACTGGCACCATCGAGGGCATGACCGAGCTGGTGGTGAACCGATCCGAACAGCCGCAGCGCAAACCACGGAGCGCACTGCTTGAGCCACTGGAAGCACCCCGGCCGCTGATCCCGTCCGACCTTCCCAACGACCGTTTCATCAACCGTGAGAAGTCCTGGTTGGACTTCAACGCCCGTGTGTTGGCACTCGCCGAGGATCCGGCCACCCCGCTGCTCGAGCGGGCCAAGTTTCTGGCCATCTTCGCCAGCAACCTGGACGAGTTCTACATGGTCCGGGTCGCGGGCCTGATGCGCCGCGAAGCGACCCGCCTCGCCGCGCTCTCCGCTGACGGCCTCACCTCCCGCGAGCAGCTCGAGCTGATCAGCACGTCAGCGGCCGAGCTCTACGAACGTCACTCCCGGTGCTTCAGCGAGGTGGTGGCACCCGCGCTGGCAGAGACCGGCATCACGACCCGGCTGTGGAACGATCTGACCGAGGTCCAGAAGGAGCGCCTGCACCGGTACTTCAACGAGCAGGTCTTCCCCGTGCTGACCCCGCTCGCGGTCGACCCGGCGCACCCGTTCCCCTACATCAGCGGGTTGTCGCTCAACCTCGCGGTCACGGTACGCAGCCCAGGCGGGGACAACGAGCGGTTCGCGCGGGTGAAGGTCCCGCAGAACGTACCGCGGCTGATCCGCGTCGCCCCGGACGGCGCGCCGCACGGCGGCAGGCAGCTCGGCCCGCGAGGAGCGGAGTCCGACGACCACACGGTCTGCTTCATCCCGCTGGAAGAGGTGATCGCCGCCCACCTCTCGCAGCTCTTCCCCGGTATGGAGGTGGTGGACGCGCACCTGTTCCGGGTGACGCGCAACGCCGATCTCGAAGTCGAGGAGGACGAGGCCGAGGACCTGCTACAGGCGCTCGAGCGCGAGCTGGCGCGCAGACGGTTCGGCCCGGCCGTACGTCTTGAGGTCGCCGACGACATCGACGACGACCTGCTGGACCTGCTCATGCGGGAGCTGGAGGTCACCAACCGCGAGGTCATGCGGGTTCACGGGCTCATCGACCTGTCGGTCCTGTGGGCGCTCTACGACCTCGACCGTCCCGAGCTGAAAGACATCCCGCACGTGCGGCGGACCCACCCGCGGCTCGCCGCCTCCGAGGGAGAGCAGACCGATTTCTTCGCGGCGCTGCGTGAGGGTGACGTGCTCATCCACCATCCCTACGACTCGTTCACCACCTCGGTACAGCGCTTCATCGAACAGGCCGCGGCCGACCCGCATGTCCTTGCGATCAAGCAGACGCTCTACCGGACGTCGGGTGACTCCCCCATCGTCGACGCGCTGGTCAGCGCGGCCGAGGCAGGCAAACAGGTCGTCGTCCTGGTGGAGATCAAGGCCAGGTTCGACGAGACCGCGAACATCCGGTGGGCACGAGAGCTGGAGAGGGCCGGCTGTCATGTCGTGTACGGACTGATCGGCCTGAAAACACACTGCAAGACCTGTCTGGTGGTCCGTCAGGAACGCGGCGGGCTGCGCCGGTACTGCCACGTCGGCACCGGCAACTACAACCCGAAGACGGCACGGCTGTACGAGGACCTCGGCCTGCTCACCGCCGACCCCGACGTCGGCGCCGACCTCACCGACCTGTTCAACGTGCTGACCGGCTACAGCCGCCAGACCGAGTACCGCTCACTGCTGGTGGCGCCCCAGCACATGCGGGACGGCATCATCGAACGTATCGAGCGGGAAGCCGAGGCGGCCCGCCAAGGCCAGACGTCCGGGATCCGCATCAAGGTCAACAGCCTTGTCGACGAAGAGATCATCGACGCGCTCTACCGGGCGTCACGCGACGGTGTGCCGGTGAAGTGCTTCGTCCGGGGGATCTGTGGGCTACGGCCCGGCATCCCGGGCCTGTCCGAAACCGTCCACGTCCGATCGATCCTGGGCCGCTTCCTGGAGCACAGCCGGGTCCTGGAGTTCACCTCGCTCCAAGAGTGCTGGATCGGCAGCGCGGACATGATGCATCGCAACCTCGACCGTCGCATCGAGGCGCTGGTGCGGGTGGGCCGGCCGTTTCAGCAACCGCTCCGGGCCATGCTCGACCACGCCTTCTCCGAAAGCGTGGCAGCCTGGATCCTGCGCCCGGACGGGACCTGGTATCGACAGTCGACCAGCCCGGACGGCGAACCGCTGTCGGACTATCAGACCGACCTGATGAGCCCGTCCCTACGCCTGGCGCACAACTGACCGGCACGTGTGCCGACGGCCGGCACCGCGCCAGCACCGCGCCGACCGTGAGTGCCCTGGCGGACCCACGGTCGGCACCCGCCTACGAGTTACTTACTCCTCGCTCGCGGACACGCTGGCCTTGAACTCCGAACCCGGCCTGAACTTCGGCACGACCGAGGCCGCGACCTGTACCGGCTCTCCTGTGGCCGGGTTGCGGCCGGTACGGGCGGCCCGCTCGACACGCTCGAAGACGCCGAACCCGGTGATGGTGACCTTCTCACCAGCGGACACGGCTTCCTGAATTGCCTCGAACACGGCATCGACGGCTTTGGTCGCGTTCGATCGCCCGCCCTCGATCTGTTGGGCGATACGATCAACCAACTGGGACTTGTTCACAACAACCTCCGGACGCCCCCCGCGGGCGCGGGGTTAGGGAGCAGATCGGGCATCACACTGCGCTGCACCGTAGGCATGTCCACCGGTTAGGGCAATTCCCCTGCGCGTGTCGCGCAACACAAACCCGCACGTCAACGACTCTTCTAGATCATCTGACGGCACCGGGAGGATGGTGGACGATCCCGCGATCAGCCATGTTTGTAACATTCAGTAACCATCACCGCTCCCGCAGCGTATTGATCATTTCAATCCGCACCGCCGGAGGCCGATATGGAGCCCGCTACGAAGTCACCGGCAGCCACCCGGGGCGGGCGGCCTCAAAGGCCGCGATGCCCTCCTGTCGCCGCAGGGTCAGGCCGACGTCGTCCAGCCCCTCCATGAGACGCCAGCGAGTGAAGTCGTCGATCTCAAAACCCGCGACGAGCCCGGGTGCCCGCACCTCACGCGTGGCCAGGTCAACGGTGATCTGGACGCCAGGATCGGCTTCGACCTGATCAGCGAGCGCCTCGATCGTCACCGCCGGCAGTCCAACCGGTAGCAAGCCGTTACCAAGCGCATTGCCACGGAAGATGTCCGCGAAGCGGGCCGAAATCACGACTTTGAAGCCGTAGTCCTGCAGTGCCCACACAGCGTGTTCGCGGGACGACCCGGTGCCGAAGTCCGGGCCAGCGAGCAGGATCGTCGCGCCGATGTACGCCGGATCGTTCAGAACGAAGCCCGGATCGGCCCGCCACTGCGAGAACAGGCCGGCGCCGAACCCGGTACGCTCGATGCGCTTGAGCCAGTCACTGGGGATGATCTGGTCGGTGTCGACGTCGCTGCGCCGCAGCGGCACCGCTCGACCGGTGTGCGTGGTGAACGCCTCCATCACGAATGCACCCTTTCGTCGTGTCGTGGTTGGGCCCGCGTCGGCGATTGGCGCGTGTTTCGAAAGCCATCTGCCCGGCTCGCCGCGGAGCTCAGCGGTCAAAGATCCGCGGGCGCGGTCAGCCGCCCGGTGACGGCGGTCGCGGCGGCGACGGCGGGCGAGACCAGATGAGTGCGCCCGCCGGGGCCTTGGCGTCCTTCGAAGTTGCGGTTGGACGTGGACGCGCTGCGCTCGCCCGGCCGCAGGGTGTCCGGGTTCATTCCCAGGCACATCGAGCAGCCCGCGCTGCGCCACTGCGCTCCCGCCGCGCGAAAGACCTCGTCCAGCCCTTCAGCCTCGGCTTGCGCCTTCACCACCATCGAACCGGGGACGACCAGCACCCGCAGCCCGTCAGCCACCCGGCGACCGCGCAGGACGTCCGCGGCGGCCCGCAGGTCCTCGATGCGGCCGTTCGTGCAGGACCCGATGAACACCGTGTCGATGGTGATGTCACGCAGGGGGGTGCCGGGGGTGAGCGCCATGTAGGCCAGTGCCCGCTCAGCCGAGGCGCGGGCAGCTGGATCGGCGTAGTCGGCCGGGGCGGGAACCCTGGCCGACAGCGGCGCGCCCTGCCCGGGGTTGGTGCCCCAGGTGACGAACGGGCTCAGCCCGGTCGCGTCGAGCACCACCTCGCGGTCGAACAGCGCATCATCATCGGTGGCCAGGGTCCGCCAGTAGGCGAGTGCGGCGTCCCAGGCCGCTCCCACCGGGGCGTGCGGGCGGCCCCGAAGATGGGCGAAGGTCACCTCGTCGGGAGCGATCATGCCAGCACGCGCGCCCGCTTCGATGGACATGTTGCAGACCGTCATACGGCCTTCCATGGACAGCCCGCGGATGGCCTCACCACGGTATTCGATCACATGCCCCTGGCCGCCGCCGGTACCGATCCGAGCGATGATCGCGAGAATCAGGTCCTTGGCGGTGACCCCGGCGGGCAGCGGCCCGTCCACCGTGACCGCCATGGTCTTCGGCGGGTGCTGTGGCAGCGTCTGGGTGGCCAGCACGTGCTCGACCTGGCTCGTGCCGATGCCGAAGGCGAGCGCACCGAACGCGCCGTGGGTAGCTGTGTGGCTGTCTCCACAGACGATCGTCATACCCGGCTGGGTGAGCCCCAGCTGCGGACCGACCACGTGGACGATTCCCTGGCCCGGGTCGTTCATCGGGTACAGCCGGACACCGAAGTCGGCGCAGTTCTTGCGCAAGGCCTCGACCTGGGCCGCCGACACCGGGTCCGCGATCGGGCGCAGCGTGTCGGTGGTCGGGACGTTGTGGTCCTCGGTCGCGAGAGTCAGCTCCGGCCGGCGGATGCTCCGGCCGGCGAGCCGGAGCGCCTCGAAGGCCTGCGGGCTGGTCACCTCGTGCACGAGATGCAGGTCGATGTAGAGCAGGTCGGGCTCGTCGTCGACACGCCGGACGACGTGAGCGTCCCAGACCTTCTCCGCGAGTGTGCGCCCCATAGCCCACTCCTTCAGGTGGCTTTCTCGGATCCGCCCGGCAGTGGCGGCCGGGCGGTGAACGTTGCGATGGTGAACGTTGCGATGCAAATCACTGATTGCGACCATCCCGAATACCGTGCTTCCCACTATCTGAGATGGCAATATCAGCCTGTGGAACAGCTTAGCGGAGTCGGTGTTCTTGACAAGGCTGCCGCCGTGCTGAGCGCGGTGGAGGCGGGCCCGGTGTCCCTCGGTGAACTGGTCACCCGGACCGGGCTCAGCCGGGCGACCGCGCACCGGCTCGCTGCCGCGCTCGAGGTGCACAGGCTGGTCGGGCGGGATCCGCACGGCCGCTTCGTTCCCGGCCCGCGGCTGGCCGCCGGTGGCGCGCTGCCGTTGCCCTGGGCGCTGGTGGACGCGGCCGCCCCGGTCCTGGCGGAGCTGCGCGACGCCACCGGCGAGAGCAGCCAGCTCTACGTGCGGCGCCGAGACGTACGGGTGTGCGTGGCCGCGGCCGAACGCGCCAGCGGCCTGCGTGACACCGTCCCCGTGGGGTCCACGCTGCCGATGACCGCCGGATCGGGAGCACAGGTGCTGCTGGCCTTCACCGATGCCACCGGCGCCGACGCGAGCGCCCTTCCCGTTGGTGCGCTCCTTCCCGGCGCGGCGGCATTTGACGCGTCCGTGCTGGAACGGGTGCGACGGCATGGCTGGGCCGAGAGTGTCGGCGAGCGCGAACCAGGACTCGCGTCGGTGTCAGCGCCGGTCCGTGACGGCGGCAAGGTGGTCGCGGCGCTGTCGTTGTCCGGCCCGGTCGAGCGCCTGACCCGCTCCCCCGGCCGCCGCCACGGCACCGCCATCGTTACCGCCGCCGAGCTGTTGACCGCGCGCCTACAGCAGAAATCCGCCCAGCCGTCATCATGAGCCGTACCTTCGCGCGGAGCAGAAAGATCA
>NZ_CAKJTP010000187.1:0-3102 GCF_917627335.1 Protofrankia sp. CiT1
GGACACCCCAGTCGGCCACCGCCGCCCCCTTGCTCCTGATACATCCTCATGGTCCTGTTCGGCCGGCAGTCATGATAGCCAGACCCGGCGGGAGGAGCCGTGAGGACACCGCACCGGCCAGTGATCGTCTACAGGGCTGGCAGGTGTGGTCCGGCATCACCTGGCAGATCTGTCTCCGTGCCGGGAGCCGAGTGGTCGTCGAGATGGCGGCTGTCGAGATGATCGTCGCCAAGGTGACCGCTGAGCTGGGCGCAGGGTGGGTCTGCCAGCGGCAGTGTGGGTGCTCTGGCGCATGGTGCCCTCGACCCCGGCCCGGGTGGCGTAGCGGCGCTTCCACTCGTCGGTCGTCTGCTCGGCCCGCGCGGCGGCGAGGGCTTCGTTCAGGTCACGGTCCCGGATGGTGATCTGCCGTTGTCTGCCCTTCGTGCACAGCTCGCGTTTCGGGCAGGGGCCGCAGATTGTCCTCGCCCCGGTCACCACGATCGCGTCGGTGTCCCGCTGGCGGCAGGGGATCCAGGACGCGCTGGTCCTGCCCTCGGGGCAGGTACCGCGTCGCTGGTCGACATCGAAGGAGAAGCTCGCCGTGTCGTAGCCCTGTGCGGCCCTGGCCTGGGTGGACTGGTCGAGCAGGACCAGGGTGATCAACGTGACGCCGTAGGTCCGGGCGGACCGGACGATCTGTTCGGCGCTGGGGTAGCGGAGTCGAGCAGGTGCTCGTCCGGCAGCAGACTGTCAGGTCTCCCGGTCAGCGTGAGCGGTACGCGTCGGACCGATGCTCGACGGCGGTCACGGTAACGGTGCGGTTTTCCTCATCGATGTTGTACAACACCCGGTAGCTGCCCCGCCGAGCGGACCAGGTGCCCTCATATGGTGGGAGCAGGAGGCGTTTGCCGAGCCGGTGAGGGTTGTCCAGGAGCGTGGTCGTGATGAACTCGTGGACGGCTACCGCAATCTTTTCGGGCAATCGGCCGGCGAGAGCGCGTGCCGTGGGGCCGGTGATCAGAAGTTCGAACGGCTCGCTGGCCTCGCTCACGTCGTGCGATGCCGCTCAGCGCTCCGCGCCCGTTTCGCCATGAGCACGGTGAGCTCCTCGGCGTCGAGGACATCGCCGGCCTCGACTGCCTCTCGGGACTCCGCGAGTTGCCGCATCGCCTCCCGGCTCGCCAGCACATCCAGTGTCTCCTCCAGTGCCGCGAGGTCATCGGGGGAGATCAGGACCGCTACGGCATGCCCATGGCGGGTGATCTCCACCCGCTCATGAGTCCGTTCCACCTCATCAATGAGTTCCGACAGGCGGTTTCGCGCATCGGTGAACGGTATGACAGTCATGCCATCGAAGATACCAAGAACTGGCGCGAAATAAAGGCAGATCGTTAGTGTGATGGGCGCGGATCACGGTCTCGCTCCTGCTCGTGCCCGCAGCCGTCACAGGGTGGGAGTCGCATACAAGTTGGGCGTGTCCGACCTTCAGCTGCCGCCCTGGGATGTCGATACATCCCAGGGCCTGACGCCCACGCTCAAACGGTCTTATCCCATGCCTGGTTGACCGAGGCATCAGCCGCGCTCCACGCTTCCGCTTCGACCAGGTAGTCGGCCCAGCCGTCAGGATCCTGCACACGGAAGCGGTCCATCACGGCAACGGCCTTGAGCTGCCAGTGTTCGTCAAGCAACCGGCGCACGGCTTCATCCGCAGTGGCACCCATGAAATCCTCGGTGGCGACCCGAAGCACCCGATCCCTGGTCTCGGGGCTCACCCGCATCATGGTCGTCATATCGCCGAGTTTACGTCGCCGTAAACCTTCCTACGACCAACAAGCCCGCCCTGAATGATCACATAACGTGGCGCCGACAGTGGCTCAGCGCCCGCCAAGCCCCGCTTACGCACCTCAGGCACTGGCTCGTGGCCAACATCCGGCTATGGCATAGGATCAGATTCGGCGGTAGACCTCGCGACGGTGGGCGACACGGACAACGAGGACGAGTAGGACGTCGTCATGCACCTCGTAGATCACGCGATAGTCGGCAAGCCTGATCCGTAACGCACCTGGCCGGCCTTCGAGCGCTTTCACGCCGACCGGCCTGGGGTTGTCGACGAGACCGCTGATGACTGGGCGCAGGCGTTGTTGGATCTGTGGGGGCAGCCCGCGGAACTGGCGGGCAGCGGCAGCCGACCATTCGATCTTGTATGTCACGAACGTTCAAGCTCGGCTTGCAAGCCGTCCCAGGAGACCGTCTCGCCCTCGCCGCGTTCGCGGTCAGCGGCGAGAACTGCCCGGAGATCCTCCAGCTCTTCCCCGGCCTCGACGAGACGACGAAGTTCGTCGATCGGCAGGATCGCGGCGGTCGGCGTGCCGTTACGGGTGAGGTAGACGACGTTTCCCTCGTGGACGCGGTTGACCAGCTCGCCAAGGCGTGAGCGTGCTTCAGCAAGTCCGATCTCGGCGTCCGTGGCGTGAAGATTGGTTGTGCGAGCAGGCATAGCCATGGTCGAAGTGTACAACCCGATCTCCGATCCTGCCCGGCCGTGACCGACAGAGCGGGCTGCGGCCGATCAGCCGAGACGGTACGGACCTGTTTAATGATTGCCCAGCCGCCATACTTGCCAGGAATATCGATCCGGACCTGGCGACCCAGCCGGGCCGCCTCCGCCCAGGATTCGCCGCTCAAACGCCCGTTGGGTAGATCTCAATGTCGCGAACGGTCAAGCTCACGTCCCGCCCAACCACACCCAGCGGAGCCTCGCCAGTGGTGTCGACGAGCACGATCCCACTCCCGAAGCGGAGGGTGAGGACTCCGTCCTTGTCTAGATCCTCTACGACGCCGCGAAACACCATGGCTTGATCCAGAACATCCACGATCGTTCCAGGTTGCGGGTCGACCACGATTTCACTCCAGTCGATCTCTTCGTGTACTTCCACCTCGACATCGACGGCGACACCGGCCACTTGGGCGCCATCCCCCGCCAGGAGGCAATACCGCGGCCACCTTCGGCCGTAAACAGGACTCGGTCCCCATCCTGAATGACGGACTCCAATAGAACCACCCGCATCACCAGGCCCCCTTCGGGAATGGCACACGCACCACAACGTTATCCACGAACCA
>NZ_CAKJTP010000187.1:3738-7171 GCF_917627335.1 Protofrankia sp. CiT1
CGGTGTATGTAATCTTGTTGGGGTTACTTCCGACCGGTGGTCAGACGTCCGTCGAAAGTTACATCGCATGCATTCAATGCGCTTTTCCACTTGTTCGACCAGTGTTTACGGGCGGTGCCGGTGGGATCCAGGGCCATGGTGGCCAAGTAGAGGCACGTCAACGCGGCCTGCTCGGTGGGGAAGTGTCCGCGGGCGTTGACCGCCTTGCGGTAACGGGCGTTCAGGCTCTCGATCGCGTGGGTCGTGCAGATCACGGTGCGGATCTCGTGGTCGAAGGCCAGGAACGGGACGAACTCGGCCCAGGCGTTCTCCCAGAGGCGGATGATCGCCGGGTAGCGGCGTCCGAGGTCGGATTCGGCGAACGCGAGGAACTGTTCCAGGGCGGCGGCCTCGGACGGGGCGGTGTAGACGGGTTTGAGCGTGGCCGCGACGGCGGCCCCGTCCTTCTTCGAGGCAGATCGGAAACTGTTCCGCACAAGGTGCACGTTATGCCGACATCGGCATAACGTGCAGCTCCTGCGCAACTAGACCGATCTTCGTGCCCACGCGATCAGTCCACATTCCTCCGCGTGGCACCCTGAGGAATTGCATATTCCTCAGGGTGCCACGCGGAAGTTTTGCGGTTCGAAGGCGTGACAGAAAGGGACCTGTGGCCGGCCGGGGATGACGGGTCGAATCAGCCTGGGTGAAGGACACATCTGTGCCGGAAGCGAACGCCTTGGCCTGCACGTTCGGGCAGCCCTGTGCCATATGCCATGCGGGACGACGGCCGCTCCAGCATGCTCGGTCGGTGACACACGCGGTGGCTCGACGGGAGGCGCGGGTTGGTCCGCGTCCCGCGGTGCTGCGGCCACAGGCGGTGCCTGCTGCCCGCGTCGGGCCGGCCGCGCTGCTGGCGCCGCAACGCCAGGCAGGGAATCGTGCGGTGATCACCGGTCTCGCCGAACAACGGCCGGGGCCGGTTCAGCGATGTGGCTGCGACCTGCGTACGGACCGCGAAGGCACGGAACCAGCCGTAGACGAGACCGTCCAGCGGGTGGCGAACATGCCCCTGGTGGTGCAGCGGGCGAGCCGCTCGGACCTGCTCGTCGCCCTGAAAGCGGCGATCGCGGCCGGTGACTGGCACGATGTCGCCCTGCGGCTCAACGGGTTCAACGCGCCGGACATCCAGCGGCTGGCCGCTGGCCTGTCGGTGGGGCAGGCCGCGAGCACGCGGGCGGCGGTCATCCGGTATCTGGCCGGCTGGCCACACGAGCAACTGATCCTCGACAGCCTCGACGCGGGCCGAGCTGATGTCAGCCGGATCGACGACGCCCTCGAGAAGTCAGAGAGTGATCGGACCGCCGCTGTCAACGGGCTGGATGGCGGCATGTCCCGTGTCGACGCCGAGACGGCCGCGGTACTCGCCGAAATCGATGCCCGCAGCGGTCGGAGTGCGCCGGTGAGCCGAGCCCTGGGCCTGCCGCCCGGTGCGCGCCCCCTTGCCTCGGTGCTGCGACCGGACGGGCAGTATGCGTTCGCAGCTACGGTTGGCTTTGTTTCGACTACCGGTTACAGCGTCCCGCAAGGCGTACTGGCTACCGAGGCGCTCGCCGCGCAGGGCACGGCGGCCGCTGAGGGTGTGGTCGCGGCGCAGGGCTTGCGGATGGCTGGGGCAGCCGTCGTGGAGGGCTCAACGCTTGCGAGATCGCTGATCGTCGGGGGAGAGACGATCCTGGCTGTAGAGGCGGGTGGTGCGGTCCCTCCAGAACACCGGGATCAGTTCCTCGCCGCGCTCCCAGTGACGCGGCCAGGATCGCGGCGGGCTCGGCGCCGGGCCCGAGCCTGAGGTCGAGGTCGAGGTCGAGGTCGAGTCTGAGGCCGGCCGGAGCGAGACGGGCGTTCGGAGACAGCCTCGGGTTCTTCATAGGATGGCGATGCCACCCACGCCCCGGAGAGCCCTGATGACCCGATTGAGCCAGTCCGTTGACCGCGTCACCGCCCTGCTGGAGGGCGCGGACCTCGCGGCCGGCGCCACCGTGCGTGAACTGCTGGGCCTGAGCACGCAGCGCCGCGGTCTGGACCTGTCGGATCTCTCCCCGGCCGAGCAGGCCACACTGATCGCCGAGCGCTCCCAGGAGCTGCAGCCCTCGGTCGACGCCCTGGCCGCGCGGATCACCGAGGCCGGGGAGAAGGGGCGGCCGTTCATCGCCAAATTCGGCATCGACCCGACCGGCCACGAGGTCCACCTGGGCCACGCGGTACCGATGCTCATCCTGAGCCGGTTCCAGCGCATGGGCCACCAGGTGGTGTTCATCGTCGGTGACGTGACCGCCAAGATCGGTGACCCCTCCGGCCGCTCGGACGAGCGCCCCGCGCTGACCGACGAGGACATCGCCCACAATCTCGCCACCTACCGCGAGCAGGTCACGGCTTTCTTCGACTTCACCCGCGCCCAGTTCCGCCACAACGGCGACTGGCTGCGGGACGTCAAGCTGCCCAGGCTGATCGAGATCACCGCCCAGATCCCGGCCTCGATGCCGTTGCAGCGCGACGACTTCCGTAAGCGCCTGGACGCCGGTCAGGGGCTGTCCCTGGCCGAGCTGCTGTACTCGGTGGTCATGGCGCTGGACTCGGTCGAGATCGCCAGCGACCTGGAGGTCGGCGGTATCGACCAGTTCCTCAATATGCAGATGTGCAGGCATGTCATGCACATCTGCGGCCAGCCGCCGGAACTGGTGGTCGCCACCGCGCTGATCGAGGGCACCGATGGCACCGGGGCGAAGATGTCCAAGTCCAAGGGCAACTACGTCCCCCTGGCCGCTCCCGCGGGTGAGATCTTCGGTAAGATCATGTCGGTGCCCGACCGGTTGGTGGAGCCTTACTTCCGGGCACTGAGCGAGTGGCGGGACTCCGAACTGGCCATCGTCGGTGAGCGGCTGGCCGCCGGGTCGCTGCATCCGATGGATCTGAAGAAGATCCTCGCGGGGGAGGTCACCGCGGCTGTCCACGGTGTCGAGGCGGCCATGAAGGCGCGCGAGGAGTTTGCCGCGCGTTTTTCCAGGCGCGTCTTCGGTGAGGTTGACGACCTGCCAACCATCACGGATCTGGGGCAGTCGATCACCGATGCGGTCAGGGCGCTCGGCTTCGCCAAGAGCAACGGCGATGTCCGTCGGGTCGCCCAGCAGGACGGCCTGCGGCTCGTCGTCGAATCCGCGGGCGTTCAGGACCAGCTCCGGCTCACCGCGGACGAGGCCCGCGAACCGCTCGCGACCGTGCTCAAGGACAAGCTCCATGGCCGGGCCGGCGAGTACTACCTCAAGGTCGGCCGTAGGCTCGCCCGCATCGCCGCCGGGTTCTGACGCGATCCCCCCGCAGCCTCCTGGGCGGATCGCCGGTAGTTCGGCTGTGGCTCCGTGGCTCCGTGGCTGGTGTCGCCTTTTCTGGACATCGG
>NZ_CAKJTP010000188.1:0-5311 GCF_917627335.1 Protofrankia sp. CiT1
GGGTGGCTGCGGCGGGACGGGCCAGCGCATTGGCTTCCCGCAACGGGCCGACGGGCGGTGGCGCCGGCCGTCCGGCACTGTCGCCGGCCCAGGCCGGCACGCGGCCACCGGCCCAGGCGAGCACGCGGCGCGCGGTCGTCTCCGCGTTCATCCGAGGGCCGCGTTCATCCGGCGGTCACCCAGTAGGACGTGAGCGACATGTCCTCGCTGCCAGGCTCGGCGTGGTAGAAGCGCAGCACCCGGTCGTCCGGGCTGCCGCGTTCGATGTTGACCAGGCCGGCGACCTGCCAGGGCCGGCGGAACGTGGTCGTGTGCAGCTCGACGTCGACCGAGGACAACCCGATCTCGCTGGTGGCCGGGAACAGATGGGTGTGGTACCAGCCGACGAGCCGTTCGTCCCGGCCGCGCCTGGCCAGCTGCTCGTTGATCCGCAGGAAGCTCTCGCCGGTGAAGGTGAAGTGCAGCAGGGACGCGCCGGTCCGCTCCCCCGCGATCGCGGCCGTGATCTTCACAAGGTGGCTGCCGGGGCGATCGGCGTCACGGTAGACGTGACCGGCGAGGAAACCGCCCTCCTCCACGTCGCCCGAGAACTCCGTCCGGTGCTTGAGGGCGTCGGCGACGTCCCGGTCGACCACCACCGCGACTCCCGGCACCGCCCCGGGATCCTTCGCTGCCTCGGGCGCCTCCGGTACCTCGTCCGCCACGTCGGCGCCGAGCTCGGCGAGGCTCGCGGCCGGGGGGTCCGGATCGTGGACCTCCTCCAGGTGGAAGGCCCGGGGCCGGCGGGAACCCACCGTCACCTCGATCCGGCCGTCCACCTCCGGGACAGGCCTGACCAGGGCCACCTGGTCGAACCCGGGGCCGCGGACACCGAACCCCCAGTGCGTCTCCGCCGGGATCCGCTCGGCGAGCAGCCGCTGCAACGGCCGGGCGATGATCTCCCGGACGGCGTGCGGATGCTGGTAGAGCAACTGACCATCCCGGACGATGCGCACCTGCACGTAGCCGTGGCTTGACCGGAGGTTGACCATCGACGGGCTGCCGGGAAGCTCGGAACCATCCGCGACTGGCAGGAACAGCAGCTCGAACCGGCTGCCGACCAGCGCCTCGCCCAGCACCGTTTCAAACACGTTCTGCAACAGCCGGACGAGCGGCACCCGGCCGACCCGGACGTAGTCGTCGGTGCGGTACAGCTCGACCTCGGCACTCATCGTTGCCCGGCCCCCGCGTCGGGGGCGGTGACGCTTTCGATGACATTGCGGTAGACCGCGCGGTGCCGCGGCGCCTGGAACAGCACCCGGCCACCGATCTCCGCCATTCGGCCCTGATTCGCGATGACCCATTCGGCGGCGGCCCGGTCATAGTAGTTGCCGACAACCTCGCGTCGACCGAAAGCATCCAGCCGGCCGCTTTCCTCCAGCAGGCTGTAGTTCCGGAACGCGGCCATGTCCACCAGAATCTGGCACAGCTCGCCGAAATCCAGGGACGGCGTGTAGGACTCGGCCAACGCGCCCAGGCACACCAGCCCCTGCTGGGCCTCGTGTTCCCGGGCCTGGTCACTGTCATAGTTCGGGAACACGTTCGGATGGAAGATCGGCGTCAGCCAGAAAAGCAGCGGCGGCGTTTCGGGGAACTCCGGGCCGAGCTGCACCAGAACCACATGCCGGTCGACGGCCACCGGATCGTCACCGGGTGCCGCACCGGGCCCGAAACTCGGCTGGCTGAATTCCAGCTCGTACTCGGTGGGCAGCAGGTTCGAGTTCGCCCGCACCTGGAAGCCGGGATGCGCCCGCGCGTAGGCGACGATCTGGTTGCGGACCCGTTGCAGCGCCTCCTGCCGGTCCTTCGGGTTGAGCGCCCCGGCTCGGGCCTCCACACCGATCCGCATCCGGGAACCGTTACGAATGCCGGCTTTGTGCAGCGTGTCGTCCCCGTTGAGCCGCCGCCCCGACCCGTCGTCCTGAACCTCGTCGACGACAATAGAGCGGGTCGCGTCGGTGTAGCCGGGCGGGTACTCCTCCAGCACCGAAGAGGCCACGTTGCCGACGGTCTGCTGGGCGGGGGCGTCGTTCAACCGGAACTGCCGGCCGTCCGGCCCGCGCGCGTACAGCGTCTGGAACACATAATCGGGTTCACCCGCCGGGACGACCGTCCACCCGAGGTCGGTTCCCTCCAGCTGCTCCCGCACCCGTCCGGTGTTCTCGTTATTGACCCGGTAGGAGACGGCGTGCGAGGTCGACCAGAATTCGTGCGGTTCCAGGCCGAGGCTCGCGAGGGTCTCGCGGGCGTGCTGACGTTCCGGCTCCGAACTCGCCCGCACAATCACATGGCAGCTCTGCGCCGGCCCCTGTTCGACCCCCTCGTCCGCGGCCCCCGCCGGCTGCTCGGCCGCGCCTTCGGTGGTCGTTGGGCGAACGGCGTCCGCCTCGATAGGTGCCCCGGCCCCGTTCGCGGCGACGGCATCGGGTGCCGCGTCGGCGGCAAGATAGCTGGCGGCGAGCTGCTGAAATACGGGGTTACCTGGGAAACGGCGGCTGGCTGTGCGCAGCAGCCTTCGGTAGGGCGCGCCCACGATCGTCCCGGCGTTGAGCTCGAAGAAGATCTGACTCCACCACTGTTCCGGGTTGCCCCCCTGGAGAACCGGACGGTACGCGAGCGGGAAGTCGATCTGGTTGAGGATGATGGCGGCGGCGGACTCCGTTGTGTAGACCGCGGCGAGCCCCTCCCGTAAGTCATCCCGATCGTCCCGGCTCAGAGGAATGTCGGCGTCGCCAACCGGTGCCACCAGACCCCCCACCTCCGCAGCGCCGACGTCGCAACGGTTGTCCCGCTTGCGCCATAGCGTGAGCGTAGTCCCCGCCACAGCGATAACAACGTCCGGTACGGGAGCACATCACCCGAACGCCGGCCACAGAGTCAACCGGCGGCCGGCGGCAACCGGGCACGACAGGTCTGCCGCGCCCGGCAGGCAGGCTCGCGGCGACCACTACGGTTGAGAAGGAGCAGGACCGGTGGTCATCATCGCCGGTGCCGGTGCCGGCGGAGTCCGTACAGCCGTTCCAGCGGTGCTCCGCGGCCCGGTCG
Source organism: Protofrankia sp. CiT1 (assembly GCF_917627335.1). Taxonomy (NCBI): domain Bacteria; kingdom Bacillati; phylum Actinomycetota; class Actinomycetes; order Frankiales; family Frankiaceae; genus Protofrankia; species Protofrankia sp. CiT1. The sequence goes on from NZ_CAKJTP010000188.1 coordinate 3,085, forward strand.
GCCGGTGAGACGTACGGGAGCTCACACGGCGGTGTGGCGTCCGGACGTGCGTCCATACTCGGTGGGATGCGACGTCACCCGGTCCGTTCGGCTGGGAGTGGATGATAGGCGGCAGAGCGCCGTATCCGGGGAGGCAAGTCGTGCCCAACGATGCTGATCGTTTCGAGGTGCCGCTGTACAGCGTCGCCGAGGCTGGCCGGTACCTGCGAGTGCCGACCTCGACCTTTACGACCTGGGCATACGGATATGCGCGACGGCGACCCGGACGATCCCCGGTTCGCGGTGAGCCGATCGTCACCGCACGTCCTGCGACGGAGCACGGCGAGGCTGTGGTTCCGTTTATCGGTCTTGCCGAGGGCCTGGTGCTCGCAGCGATCCGGCGATCCGGCGTGCCGCTTCAACGCATCCGGCCCGCCCTCACCCGCCTGTCCGAGGATCTCGGGATCGCGCACGTCCTAGCGTCCAAGGCCCTTTACACCGACGGCGCCGAGGTACTCTACGACTTCGCTGAGAGCCAGGGCGACACACCTGAAGCGCGAGGTGCACGGGAGCTGGTCGCCGTGCGTAAAGGCCAGCGGGTGTTCGGGGATATCGTCGAGGCATACCTGCAGCGCGTCGACTTTGCACCGGACGGCTATGCCCAGCTCATTCGTCTACCCGAATACCAGCATGCCGACGTCGTGGTCGACCCCCGCCGCGGGTTCGGTCAGCCGATTTTCTCCCATGGCGGAGCCCGGCTCGAAGACGTTCTGGGCCGCTTCCACGCCGGCGAGCAGCTCGCGGAGGTCGCTGAAGAGTTCGGTGTCCCCCCGGACGAACTGGAAGACGCCGTACGCATCGCCAGCAAACCCGCCGCCTGGTGACAGCACATTCCGAGGGGCTTCCCCACGTCTTCGTCGACCGCAGCCTCGGTCGTATCGCCGTCCCTCGGCTGCTGCGACAAGCCGGTATCGAGTTGACGACGCTCGCCGAACACTACGGTATCCCGCACGACGAGAAGGTCGAGGACATCACCTGGCTCACCGATACCGCTCGGCTTGGCTGGGTAGCGTTTATGAAAGACGAAAGGATCAGACGCAGACCCGCCGAGAAGGCAGCCGTCATAAAACACGCCGCTCGCTGCTTCTACATCACGCGGCAGAACCTGTCCGGTCCGGAAATGGCCCAACGATTCATCGACAATCTCGACGCGATCGTCAGGGCGCGTCCACGACCGTCCCGGCGTCGAGCTCGAAGAAGATCTGGCTCCACCATTGCTCCGGGTTGCCTCCCTGGAGAACCGGACGGTACGCGAGCGGGAAGTCGATCTGACTGAGGACGAGGGCGGCGGCGGACTCCGTCCGGTAGACCGCGGCGAGTTCCTCCCGGAAGTCGTCCCGATCGTCACGGCTCAGACGAATGTCGGCGTCGCCAACCGGTGCCACCAGACCCCCCGCCTCCACAGCGCCGATGTCGCAATGGTTGTCCCGCTTGCGCCGTAGCGTGAGCGTAGTCCCCGCCACAGCGATGACAACGTCCTGGTACGGGTTCCTGCTGCGAGAAACACCGTGCCCGGATCGAGGCGGATCCTGCTCCGGCAACGGGACGCGCGGTCATACCCGGTTATACTCGGCGCATGAAGACCGCGATCTCAATCCCGGACGAGACGTTCCACGAGGCTGAGCGTCGCGCGGCCGCACTCGGCGTGAGTCGCTCCGAGTTCTTCGCGACAGCCGCCCGCCGCTACATCCAGGAGCTCGACGCCCAGTCCCTGACTGAGCGCATCGACGCCGCACTTGAGCTCGTGGGTCCCGACGAGTCGTTCCAGGCCGCGGCGCTCGCCGGCCGGCGGGCACTGGGCGACAGCGAGGACTGGTGATCAGACGTGGCGATGTTCACTGGGTCGACCTCGGCGAGGCGGCGGGCGCTCGCCCCGCGAAGCGCCGACCAGTGGTGGTCGTCCAGGCCGCGCCCTACAACGTGAGCCGGTTGGCCACAGTCGTCGGGGTCGTCATCACGTCGAACACCGCGCTCGCCACCATGCCCGGCAACGTCTTCCTCCCCGCCGCGGTGACCGGCCTGCCACGCGACTCCGTGGCCAACGTGACCGCCATCGTCACTGTCAACAAGAACGAACTCGGGCGTACTGTCGGCGCCGTCCCGGAGAGCCTCATGCGGGACCTGGGCAAGGGGCTACGTCACGTACTCGCGCTCTGACGCGTCCCTGATCTGGTCATCGCGCCTGAGC
>NZ_CAKJTP010000188.1:5789-6958 GCF_917627335.1 Protofrankia sp. CiT1
TCGCAACCCACGATCGCACCAAGGCCGTAAGGGTGAACCGTTGATGGTCGCCGTGGACACCACCCCGCTGGCTCGGCCCGACGCGGTGTACCCCGACGAGCGCCCCCGCCCCCGCAGCGAGGAGTTCGCCATCATGGTCGAGATTGCCTGATGCCGCCAGTTCCCGTTCCCGTTCCCGTTCGCGGCCGCGACACCCACCCTACGTGTCTACCGGCTTGCCGGTATCCGTCTAGCAGGTAGACTCACCTCATGCGGGCACGCGAGGTGAACCGGGCCATCGAGCGGGCCGGTGGTGTGTTCGTCCGCCAAGTCGGTTCACACAGACGTTATCGCGCAATCTACATCGATATCGACGGTCGGGAAGGGCGAGCGGAGACGGCCGTGCCCCAGCATCCTGGTGATGTTCCAACGGGAACACTTGTCCGGATCGAGGCAGATCTTGCCCCGGCGTTCGGAAAGAGGTGGCTACGAACATGACGACCACGACACGTGCTGTCTACCGGGTCAATATCACGCGGGAGCGAGACGCGTGGCTCGCCGACGTCCCGGACGTTCCCGGCGCTCACACCTTCGCACGGAGCCTGTCCACGCTGCAGCGGAGCGTGCGGGAGGTCATCGCCCTCATGACCGACCGGGCAGACGACGCCCTCGACGTCTTTGACCTCGATGTCCGATACGAGATCGGCGACAGTTCCACAGCCGTGACGGCAGCGCGCCAAGCCCGCGCAGAGGCGGAACGGGCCGAGCATGCCTCCGCCAGCGCCATCCGGCGGGCAGTTGCGCGCCTGCCCACATCGCTGTCTGTACGCGACATCGCTGAGCTGCTCGGTATCTCCCATCAACGGGTCTCACAGGTACGCGCCGAGATCAACAAGAGCGGACGCGGCATCGACGATGGACCCATACCCGCAAGCGGATAGCATCTTGATCTGCGCTGGCCACGAACCGTGAGCGTGGACGGCAATGGACCGGCGAACTCAGCACTGATCGTTTCGAGGCGCCGCCATACCGCATCGCCGAGGCTGGCGGGTACCTGCGTGTCCCTGATCTGGTCATCGGCGTCCCCTCGGACGAGCTGGAAGACGCCGTACAGATCGATGGAGGTGATTTTTCGAGGTTTGTGCGCTGAAAATGGCCTCTTAGAGCGCCCGGCAATAGGGGTGTGGATC
>NZ_CAKJTP010000189.1:0-6458 GCF_917627335.1 Protofrankia sp. CiT1
GGTGGTGACCGACGACAACACAGCGAGGTGCGTGCCCGAGCCCCGCGACGCCGCGTCCCCTATTGCCGGGCGCTCTAAAGGCCAGCAAGATAGCCGCCCGAGGTCTTGTCACTGTCGGTCAGGCACCGAACTCCCTCGGCATCTCTCGCCGCTGTCCGCCTGTCCGGAACCGCCAGACCGCTCCCTCGAACTGTGCCCGCAGCCGCCGCGGGTACGGCCCTAACCTGCCGATCGGCAGGTTAGGGCTCGATGGACTCCCACTCCTGGTCTGTCAGTTGCGTCTGTGCCATACACGGCGACCTACCCAGCCGGAGTGTCCGTCCAAGAGTGAACCCGTCCAACATCATCGAGCCACACCACCAACAAATCAGGGTCAACCACAACAGGGATAATCATAAATCCATCACACGTAAACAACGTGTGATGGAACTCCTCGCCGTCGAGTCACCCCTAACCCGCGCGGAGATCGCCGCCCGCCTTTCCTTGGGCGACCGGCAGGTCAGCTATGAGCTGACCAAGCTGATCACCGAGGGAGTGGTCACCAGAACGACCGCAGCCTACAGCGACCCTAATGCCGCATACCGCCTCGCGAACCCACCGGTATGAGTTCCACACCGCTTCGGTTGCCGGCCGGCCTGATCAAGGGCCGCTACGACGTGGTGGACCAACGTCGGATGACGTAGTCCCGGATCTGCTGGATGAGGAGCTGCACAGAACTGAAGCTCCCGCGGCGAATCAACATGGACAGAACTACGGAGCGTCGCGAACTACCGGGTTCTACCGGCCCGCCTGCCCAGCGCGGTAGTGCCACGTCGATCGGTCAACCCAGTGCGGCCGGTACGTACCAAAAATGCGAGACGGTCGTGGGAGTGCGACCCGTGGAAAGATCGCTGGACTCGTGACTCGCGCCCGCAGGAAGAGGATCGGTGACATCGAGGGGCCTGGCCCGCCGCGGACCGCGCGCTGTTCGCGCTGGTGGACGTGGCCCGTGCGCACGCCCATCGCCGCGCTTCTGGAGGCCGAGCGCATCGCGCCCAAGCAGATCCGAGACCAGCCACAAGTCCTGGTCCTGGTCCGAGACCTGCTCCAAGACCCTGGCGGATGTCTACGGATGTCTACGGATGTCCATCCCCGTTGCAGTCCGTCATGGCCCCTGGCGGGGCCACCCGGGACAGGATGGAACACGACAGGGGGCTTGGTTGTCCGACAACATCGGGCTACTTCCGACTCAGTACAACTACAGTTCGGAACCGCTTTGGACACAGGTAACGGAACGTGAGGAGCTTCCCGACCAGGCGACCAGGCGTCCCGCGCGGCGCAGCCACGGTGCCGAACCGACCAGCGCTCTCCGGACCGCGTCGGCACGAGTGGAAGAGCGTGTGTGCTGTTGTGACGGGGACGGTGTCCGGTTGTCGCCGGTAGACTGGGTGCGTGACCGCAGCGTACGACTACGAGGATATGCACCACCTGGTGGACAGGCTTTCACTGGCCCAGGTGCGGCATCTGCGTGTGCTGGTCGAGTCCGACCCGGAGCTCTCGCCGCTGGTGGGGGCGGAAGAAAGGGAGGATACCCCGGTCCGGCAAGGGCTCCTGTCGTTCATCGGGAGTATGGAGTCCGGGCGTGGTGATTTGTCGGAGCGGCACAATGAAATCATCCGGGAAGGCTTGAGCTTTCCTGGATAAATACGCTTCTCGATACGGGGCCTCTGGTTGCCGCGGCTGACCGGTCCGACAAGAATCATGTGGTGTGCTCCGAGTTGCTGGGAAAACTCGCGCGTGGGAAGGGCAGGCTGCTGGTGCCCTCTCCGGTCGTCGTGGAGGTCTGCTGGCTGGTCGAGAAGTTCCGCGGCCCCGAAGCCGAGGCAGATTTTCTCGAACTGGTTTCCGCTGGGGAACTTGAGCTTGTCGAGATCACTCAGGCTGACGTCCGGCGGATGGCCGAGTTCGTGCGCCGGTATGCGGACTTCCCGTTGGGTGTGGTCGACGCTGCGGTGATTACCCTTGCCGAGCGGCTCGGTGTTCGCCAGGTGGCGACGCTCGACCGGAGGCACTTCTCAGTGGTCCGGCCCCAGCATGTGGAAGCGTTCACGCTCGTGCCGTAGCAGCTCGGGATCGTTCCGGTGGGGCCGTGCGCTGGTCGGCCTATAAAGATTTCGGGTGCTTCAGCGGCTGCGCGGGGCGACCGTCTACCAGTGGACTAAGAGAAAAGAGCGGTTTGTCTGCCGATGCCCATGGACGTCCACCGTGTCGACCTGACCTGGGCGCACCGTCCGCCGGTATTCGCGCTTGTCCGCCGACGTCCGCCGGCTTGGGTCCAGCAACGGGTACACCGGGACAAATCGGGTGGCGTTCGAGTGTCCTGCTTGTTGCCGGGGACAATGCAGGGCAGTGGAACGCCTGGTACGCCGAAGCGATCCCGCTTGCGGAGCAGCGCTACAAGACCTACCTGGTGGAACGCGGCGGGGAAGACGCGGTTGCTGCCGGCCGCCAAGAGCTCCTCGCGGTCGCGGTGGGTCATCGGCTTGCTGAGGTGCGCCGGGAGCGGGGTCTGACGCAGGCGCAGGTCGCGGAGCGGATGGGTGTGACCAAGGGACGGATTTCGCAGATCGAGCAGGGTTCGCTGTCCGGTCAGGATGCGGTTGCTCGCTACGCCGCTGCGCTTGGCGGCCGGCTGCACCAGGCGATCTACTTCGATGACGGGGATATCGCCGCGATCGCATGAGCGACAGTGATGACCGGTGGCCTGGATCTGCTGGCACGGGCTGACTGGAAAACTCAACGTGAGGTGGGCAGGCTCACGCCCACCAGGGCACTTGGCCGCTGGCGCGCGGGAAGGCGGCGGTTCGGGTGTGGCTGTCAGCCGGCCCTTCTGTAGACGAGCGGTACGCGGATGCGTGCCCGGATCCGCGTGGCCCCTGGTGCGCGGCCATCAGGCCACGAGGAGCTCAGGCCGCGGCGAGCATCGAGGCGGCCTAATGGCCCGTGGATGGCCCATGGCCCGATCGTGATCTTCTAGAAAGATCTTTGCCCCTGGTCGGAAGGCGGCTCTGACCAGGGGCGGAAGGGGATGGAGCGGGCGACGGGAATCGAACCCGCGTTGCAAGCTTGGGAAACCTGTGCCGCGGCTGCCGCTGACCTGCGCCCGAGTGTCCCCGCCCAGGCCAGCGACGTTCCGCTACCCACCGAAGACCACAGATCAGACCACATGCTGACCGTTGCTACTGGCACGCGAATGGCACGAAATAAGATCGTCACCTACGTTCAGCGGCACATCGACCCGTACCCGCAACCACCAACCATCTGATCCGTAGTTTTATCTGGATCTTCCGTGGACCTCTGCTGACCTCCGCGTCGCCCGCCGGCCTCGGGCTCGACGTCCGCTGGTGTGCGTGGATATCTATGGTTGTCCGTGGGTGGGCTGTCAGTTTGGCTGTCACCGGCGCACGGTCCGGATCACGTAATGGTGGGCTGGCGCGTCGGTCGGCGAGCATACTGGGAGGCATGGCGGAGGATCTTCTGTCGCTGGTGGTGGCTGACCCGATGGTCGGCCACGGGCAGGCGTGCATCCGGGGGACACGGGTGCCGGTGAGCGTCGTCCTCGACTGCCTTGCTGACGGCATGTCCGACGGGGAGATCCTCGCGGAGTACCCGGCGTTGAGCGTGCCGGGGATCCGCGTGGCAGCGGCCTACGGCGCGCGTCTGGCGCGGGAGGACCTTGTGCCGCTCCGCACCGCGCCGTGAAGGTCAAGCTCGACGAGCGCCTGGCGAAGCACGGGATCGACGCGGACACCGTGTTCGCCGAGAACCTCTCGGGCCACTCGGATCCGGAGGTGCTGGCCGCCGCGGTCGCCGAGCAGCGAATCGTGTTTACCCTCGACCGCGGTTTCGGGAACATCCGCGCCTATCCACCGGGATCGCATAGCGGGATCGTCGTCTTCCGACTCGACAACCAGTCCGCACGCGCCGTGTCCTCTGCCGTTGAAGACCTCGTCACGCATCATGACCTCGCCGACCTCGCGGGAGCCGTGACGGTAGCGCATCGCGGTCTTCTCCGCATCCGACGCGGTAGCGACTGACAGGCAAGACGCGAGGACGTTCGGGGAGCGCAGGCGGTGTGTGACCGGCTCGGTCGTGCGCCGCCTCGGGGGCACCGACGGATTATGAGCTGCCGTGTACTTTGTTCACCTATGTTCGCTGACGTCCGTCAGTGCAGGTCACAGTCTTGATTTTTTCCGTGGACGTCCGCTGACGTCCGTAGTCGTCAGCCGGCTTGGCTGCCACCGCGGCTGCCAGGGGTGGTGTCGCATTCATGCTCTCCTTGGCCCGGCTCGAACGGGCTGGTCCCCTCCACAACGGGCTGCACGTAGGGGCGGGACGTTAACCGGCCGACGCAGGGCGCATCTGATCGTAGTAGGGGCTGATGCGGACCTCGTCTTCAAGTCGATCCACTTCGTCCGTCGACATCTGGGTCCGTTTGTGCCGTCGGCCTGACCCGGGCGCCGACTGTGAAGGGCGGGTGAACGGTCAGCCACGCATCGGCTGATGACCATAGGGGGCATGTTCGGCGAATGGATCGCTGTCGTAGTGTGACCGTCACATGCATTGGTGACGGGGGTGGTCGTGATGACGGTGTGGGGATGGCGGGCAATCGCCACAGGCGGTTCGGTGGTTGTGGGTGCGGCCGCCGCTGTTGTGACGACCATGGTGACTGATCAGCCGAGTGTGCCTTTGTGGGTGGGACTGGCGGCGTTGGTGGTTGTGTTGGCCGTCCTGCACGGATGGCTGACCCTTTCTCAGGGCTCCCAGCCAACGAGACGACGGACGGGCGCGGGATCCGTGGTTGTCGGGAAGTCGTCGTCTGCGCCGATCACAACGGATGTGTCCGGGGTGCGGCGGGTTTCGGGGGCTGCGGCCGGGTCGGATGATGAAGTGGGCTCCGGTGCGGTGGTGGTGAACGGCGATTCGACGGGAGAGATCCGAACTCGGGTACGCGACGTTGAGGAGCGGTGAGTAGTGGCATGGCGCCGCCGCGCTGAGCCGTTCTCGATGGGGGACGGCGCGGTCAGCGTGGGCGGGGACGCCAACGCTCCGATCAGTGCGACCTATGTGCGCACGCAGTATGTGCTCCCGCCTCCGAGTGCCCCCGTCGAGCTGCCGGTGTGGGGTGTGCCGTGGCCGCGGAACCCGAATTTCACCGGCCGGGAGGGTGAGCTGGCCGGGTTGCGGGAGCGGTTGACGGGGTCGGCTGCGGTGACGGTGCTCCCGCAGGCGTTGCACGGTTTGGGTGGGGTCGGTAAGACCCAGTTGGCGGTGGAGTACGCCTACCGGCATCGCGGTGACTATGACGTGGTGTGGTGGGTGAACGCTGAGCAGCCTGGTGATGTGGTGGCCGGGTTGGCTGGGTTGGCGGAGGAGCTGGGGGTGGCGGTGGTCGGGGAGGCCGCCGAGTCCGCGGCTGTGGTGGTTGGGCTGCTGGTTCGCCGGCAGGTGGTGGCGCGCTGGCTGGTGGTTGTTGACAACGCGGGGGTGCCGTCGGAGCTGGATGGTCTGTTGGCTGCGGCGGGAGGTGACGGGCATGTGCTGGTCACCTCTCGGGATGCCCGCTGGGCGGGGGTGGCGCAGGCGGTTGAGGTTGATGTGCTGCCCCGGGCGGACTCGGTGATGTTGTTGACGCGTCGGGCAGCGCGGTTGACTGGTGGTGAGGCCGATCGGATCGCGGACCTGCTCGGGGATCTTCCGTTGGCGTTGGAGCAGGCCGGGGCCTGGCTGGGTCAGACGCTGATGCGGGTGGAGATCTACTGTGAGCTGGTCGCCCAGCGTACCCGGGAGATCTTGGCGGAGGGGACGCCGGTTGGGTATCCGGTGCCGGTCGCCGCGACCTGGACGGTGGCGGTGGACAGGTTGGAGGATCCGGCCGCGGTGGGGTTGCTGCGGCTGTGGGCGTTTTTCGGACCGGAACCGATCCCGGATGATCTTATTGGTCTGGAACGGCGTGGTCTGTTGCCTCCGTCGTTGGATGTGCTGGCGGTGGACTTGTTGGCGTTCCACCGACTGGTACAGAAGATCAACGTTTTGGGTTTGGTTCGGGTTGTTGCTGGTGGCGTGGTGATGCATCGGTTGGTGCAGGCTGTTCTTCGTGACCACACGCCGGCCGGGCAGCGTGACGGTTTGCGTCGCACGGTGCATGGCCTGTTGGCGGCAGGTGACCCTGGGGATCCGGCCGACCCGCGGTTGTGGCCGAGGTATGCGGCGTTGCGTCCGCATGCTCTGGCTACCGGCATGGTCGAGAGCGATGGGGAGGAGTGCCGCCGGTTGGTCTGGCGTCTGGCCTGGTATCTCAACGCGCGGGGTGATTACCCGACCAGTCTGGCTCTTGCTCAGAGCACTTATCAGCGGTGGAGTGTGATCCTCGGGGAGGATCATCCGGACACCTTGACCGCAGCGGCGAACCTCGCCAA
>NZ_CAKJTP010000190.1:0-4947 GCF_917627335.1 Protofrankia sp. CiT1
GAGCTCTACAACGACGAGCCTGGTCGTAGCCTGTGGACGGTGCTTGACGATCCGTTGCGCTTGGCGCTGGCCCAAGGCTGGGTCTGGGGCGTCAATGGTCGCCAGGCCGACGACGACCTCGCCGAGGATCTAGCCGCCTACGACTCGGACAACAAGCAGTTTGACGAGATGCTCGCCGCCTTCGTAGATCACTGGCGGCACGTCTACCGCGGGCTACGGAAGGGCGTCGGCCTGCTTCGGTGGACTATGCTCGTCGGCGCGAATATGGAGCTCGTCGTCCTGACTTCCTCGAAGTACATCGGGGCGCAGGGCAGCCGCAAGATCCCGGGGCACTCCTTCGTGACGCACCTTGACGGGGATGACTGGCTGATCGCGGCAACTGCACGGCGCCTCCCGGTCCCAGGTTGGCCGCCCTCCGAGGAGACCATTCCAGGCCTGGAGATCGACGGATAGCCGCGTCGCCGAAAATGCGCTTGTCCCTCCCACGCCTGTGGGGTGATCCTCCGGTGTAGAGCGGCGCGTATACGGCCACGATCTCCTCCTGTGCGCGTGGCGGTGATCTATCGCGCGCTAACGGACCTCGCTCGTGACCTCTGTTAACGTGTTCACACCCGCCCCCGACCCGCTCACCGCTCTTTCCTGGTGGGGTGCGGGCCCGAACCCCGGGACGTCACAGTCTCTGCTCCGCCGAGCAGGGGGGCTCGCTTTGTTGCACTTTCGGATAGCTCCTGAATGCCTACTTCCGAACGTGTCCATAGACCGGAAAGCCGCGACTGTGCTACAAAAGGGGGTCTGCCAAATTAACGGCTCCGTCGCATATCCGGTGGTGACGGTATATAGCCGACGCGAGATCCTGCGAAGAAGCGGGTGAAACCGCCGCGGTCTGCGGCGGCCTTCCGGGCTCCCGCGTTTGGGACACCTATTGGATCCACCGGCCGACGCTGCCGGCGCCGCCCGGAATATCGCGATTGCAGGCTGCTTGTCTCGTCGGGCAGGTCACGACAAATGCCTACTTTCAGTCATCGCCGGATCTGCGGCAGAGCCGTTATTTCTCAGGCCCACGAGGCTGGGTTGGCCTGCCCGTTGAGCGCGGTGTGGGTGTCGGCGCGCAGCTGGGTGACCAAGCCGGACGTGGTGCCGGTGCCGGTGCCGGTGCCGACTTCGACGGGCGGGGCCGCCGACGGTCGACGCTTGACCATTGTGGGGTCGGGATGTCGGCAGCCCGTGGTTCGGCAGGGGGTTTCCGCCACCGCTGGCTCCTGACTCCGCTCCGGCCTGGCTCCGCTCCGGCCTGGCTCGCTCCGATGCTCGCCTCCGGCCGTCGTTCGGGGCCTGGCGTGCGCTGACACCGTGGTCACAACGCACGGTGGCGATGCGACCGGAGTTTGCCGTTTTCCCCACCGCATCGGCCCACCTGGTGCAACGATCTGGTGGCCGGGTGGTGACGTATGTGCGGCTCGCGGGGGAGGTCGTTGGTCATGTCTCCGCCAGAGCGACCGCACGCCCACCATCCGACGGCTCGACAGACTGGCGTGCCAGGTCAGGCCGAGGCGCAGGAACAGGCCAAGGCGCAGGAACAGGCCAAGACGCCAGGTCAGGCGGACGTACGTAGCCTCGCCGACATCCTGGCCGTCGCTCCGTGGACGGATCTGGAACAGCACATCGATCAGCTCCGTGAGCGGGTCGACCGCGCGGTGCTCGCGTCGCATGCGCGGCGGGAACAGTTGCGCGCCGAGATCCTTGCTGAGAATCCCGGCCTGCGGAGCCTCATTCGACGCCCCTCACACGAGGCATCGGCCTGGGCGAGGGACCTGCTGCGGTCCGGTGTCGTCGCTGCCGCCGACGGCACCCTGGCTGCGGTACCGCTGCTGAGTGGGACGAAGATCCAGATTGGTGTCGTCGTCGTGACGAACACCGGTGAGTCCGTTCGGCTGGTCACCCGCGTCTTCGAGCATGAACTCACCGCCCAGGGCGACACTGCCCGGGAGTTCTTCGACAACCTGCGCAAGGTGCATGGCGGTTCCAACCTGGCCAGCCGGGCGCTGATGCTGTTCGGTGAACGTCAGATCCTGCTCTCCCAGGATGCCGACTGGCGGCTGATCCACGGCGAGCTGATTCCCTACGAACTGCGCACCGGTGTCGGCCTGCCGCGGGAGAACCTGCCGCCGGTCTTCGAGCTCACCCGGCGCTACGTGGCCGACCAGCGGTTCATCGCCGTCAGCGAGAGCCCGGAGGACCTCGACGTCCTCAACGCCGGGGCCATCCTGGAACCGGGCGAGTACATCGAGCTGCGCACACTCTCGGATGACCTGACGACCTTTCTTGACGGGGATTCCGACTCCGGGGTCACGAAGGCGGGATTCAATACCGTCGACCGCGGCAACTTCCGCAGTTTCATCGGGGAGGTCGGTCCGGAGGTGACCATCGTCTTGCTGAAGGCCGGGCACCGGCCATTTCTCCTGGAGTGCCACCGTGAGCGGGTCGAGCAGGCCGCCGCGCTGTTCCTTGCTGACGCGCTGTGGACCAGGGGCCTCCCGGACGCCGCCGCGACGGCGACGGCCCGCGGGTTTCCGTTCCATCTCGATCTTGCCGACGCCGTCGCCCGCACCATGTTCCGTGCTGGGGAGTTCCGCGACTTCGTCGAGGCCCGGCTGATGGAGCTGGGGGTGGAGAAAGGCCTGGTCGATCTCGATCCACGGCGGACCCGCGGATGAGCCCGCGCGATGCCGATGCCGATGCCGACGCCGGCGCCGACGCCACGCGGCGTCCTGACGGCGACGAACGCGGCGTGGAGCCCGCCGACGGAACGGAGCAGGCAGAAGAGCGCGGGACGGAGCCAGGCGACGGGCTGGGGACGGAACCGGCCGACGAGCGCAACGGCGAACAGGAAGACGAGCCGGAACTGATGGAGGAACCCGAGAACGCGGACCCGGCGGGCGAGAAGACCGACAACGGCGAGAACGGCCCGAGAGAAGCTGCCACCGACGCAGCCCGGGAGGATCTGGCCGCCTCGCTGATAACGCTCGGCTTCGTCGCCTTCGACGGCCAGGGCACCGACAACACCAGCAGTGGCGTGCTGGTCTCCGAACAGCTGCGCCGCCATTTCCGGCGCGATTCCTACGTCGGCGTCGACGACGCGGAGCAGGGCATCATTTTCCTCGGCAGGGTTGTAGAAGGGCCGTTCCACAGCCCGCACGAGATCGGCAGCGACTCGGCTATCAGCCGGACCACGCTGCTGCACCCGGACCGGACGATGTTTCGCCCCACCTACTACGCCTCGGGCACGATCGAGATCCTCGGTGAGGTCGGCCCGGACGAGTCAGTACGCCCGACGTCCACGAGACCACGGCCTTATTCCCGGACGTTCATCTACCCCGCGGACCGGCTGCGCCGCATGCTCGGTCTCGAAGGCGACATGCAGCTCGGCTCGCTGCTGGGCTACGAGGACGTCCGCGTCGAGGCGGACTCGCAGAAGAAAGCATTCCTCCCGCGCAACGTCGGCATTTTCGGCACTGTCGGGTCGGGCAAGTCGAACACGACCCAGGTGTTGATGGAGGAGGCGCTGCGGGCGGAATGGGCGGTCGTCGTCATCGATGTCGAGGGCGAGTACGTCCGCATGGACCAGGGAAACGACGACGATGCGCTCACCGCCCTGCTGTGCGAGCAGTTCCCCGACCGCCTGCCGCGCGGGATACCCGATCTTCGAGTGTATGTGCCGAACGCGGGGGAGACCGAGGCGTCGGACGCGATGACCTTCAAGGTTCCGATCGCGGATGTCCCCGACGAGATCATCGCCGACATCATGGAGTTCAGTGAAGCCCAGGTCCGTATGTGGGGTGCGGTGACAAGCCAGGCGAAAAGGCTCGCCGAGACGGCGCCACGCCGATCCCGGCTGGGGGTTCTCGACTCGCCACCGGGAAGGTCCCCGAATGCAGCGGCGGCCTTGACCCACCGCCGGACCTCCAGACTGCGGCGGCGCACTGCGAGCAGCTCATCCGTCTACCGCCGGCGGCGGTCTCCGCCGTTGGCGACGAACTGACCGGATGGCTCGGCGAGGACAACGCACGCCTCCTCACCGCCTGGAAGCCGGCCGTGTTGGCCATCGAGGACGAACGCCTGCGCCGCTTCGCCCTCGTCGCGCTCTCCCAGTCGCTGCGGCCGTCGTCCCGCTGGCTGGCCGACTCAGTGAAGGTCACCGCGGACCCGCATCGAGTGCCCATCCCGCTGGAGCACAGCCTGCGTCGATGGACCCGCCAGATCGCCCGCGACTGCGAGGCCGAACTGGTCGCGTTCGAGGCGGCCCGCCGTCCCCCCGCGGCCGGCACCCGTCCGCCCGCGGTAGTCCTTCATGCCGACGCCCGCCACCTGGCCCTGCCTGATGCCAGCGTCGACGCGATCGTGACCTCACCGCCCTACTTCGTCACCTACGACTACTTCGACGTCCAACGCTTGTCGTACCTCGCCTTCGACTGGCCGATGCGACGTGACCTGCAGATTGGCGCGAAGTACCGGCAACCTCCGGTGACCGGGCACATCTGCCTACCGCCCGCCTTCCGCTCCTGGTACGAGCAGGATTTCCGCTCCGAGCGCACAGTTCTCGGACGTGCTCTGCGGGCCTATGTCGACGGTCTGCGGCGTCACCTCTCCGAGGCTTTCCGGGTGGTGGCACCAGGCGGTGTCGTCGTCTACTCCGTCGCCAACACCGTCCGCGCCGGCCGTGTCTTCGACCTGGCCGGCGGATTCCGAGAGCTGCTCACCGAGGCCGGCTTCACGGACGTCCACGCGGCCACCCGCGTCCAGGAGGGACGGCGCATCCTGCCCGCGGGCCGCAATCCCCGCACGGGCCGGTTCACCGGCGGCGTGGGGAACGCGGGCGTCCGCGAGTACGTGGTGCTGGGCCGCCGCCCCTGACGAAGGTCACGCCAGGCATCAGCGGAGACCGCGGCC
>NZ_CAKJTP010000190.1:5322-6794 GCF_917627335.1 Protofrankia sp. CiT1
CCATGGTCGTCACAGATGCGGTTCTGTCGCACCTGGCCGCGCGCCGGTCACGCACCCGCCGGTCAGCTGTCGTCTTCGAGGTTTCCTTCGGTTTCCAGGTAGGCGGTGCGCAGCGCGTCGAGGGTCTCGGGACGCGGTGCCTGCCACAGCTGCCGGTCGACGGCTTCGAGGAGCCGCTCGGTGATGCCGTGCAGCGCCCACGGGTTGGACTGCTGTAGGAACTTGCGGGTGTCGGGGTCGAGGACATAGGACTCGGTGACCTTCTCGTACATCCAGTCCTCGACGACGCCCGCGGTGGCGTCATAACCGAAGAGGTAGTCGACGGTCGCGGCGAGCTCGAAGCCACCCTTGTAGCCGTGCCGGCGCATCGCCGCGATCCAGCGGGGGTTGACCACCCGTGCGCGGACGATACGGGCGGTCTCCTCGCTCAGTGACCGGGTGCGGGTGGCGTCGGGGCGGGTGGAGTCGCCGATGTAGGCCTTCGGCGCGCTCCCGGTCAGCGCGCGGACGGTGGCGATCATCCCGCCGTGGTACTGGAAGTAGTCGTCCGAGTCGATGATGTCGTGTTCGAGGGTGTCGGTGTTCTTGGCCGCCACCGCGATGCGCCGGTAGGCCGCCTCCATGTCCGGGCGGGCCTGGCGGCCGTCCAGCCCCCGGCCGTAGGCGTAGCCGCCCCAGGTGGCGTACACCTCGGCGAGGTCGGCGTCGGTGCGCCAGTCCCGGGAGTCGATCAGCTGCAGCAGGCCCGCGCCGTAGGTGCCGGGCGCGGAACCGAACACGCGGGTGGTCGCCCGCCGCCAGTCGTCGTGCTCGGCCAGGTCGGCGAGCGCGTGCGCGCGGACGTGGTTGTCCGCGGCCGGCTCGTCCAGGCCGGCCGCGAGCGCGACCGCGTCGTCGAGCATGGTCACGACGTGCGGGAACGCGTCGCGGAAGAAACCGCTGATGCGGATGGTCACGTCGATGCGGGGCCGGCCCAGCTCCGCCAGTCCGATCGGCTCGACGCCGCTGACCCGCCGGGACGCCTCGTCCCACACCGGCCGCACCCCGAGCAGGGCGAGGCACTCGGCGATGTCGTCGCCGGCCGTGCGCATCGCGGACGTCCCCCAGATCGACAGACCCACCGAACGCGGCAGGGTCCCGGTGTCGGCACGGTAGCGCTCCAGCAGCGAGTCGGCCATGGCCTGGCCGGTCTCCCAGGCCAGCCGGCTCGGGATCGCCCGGGGGTCCACCGAGTAGAAGTTGCGACCGGTGGGCAGCACGTTCACCAGCCCGCGCAGCGGTGATCCACTGGGGCCGGCGGGGACGTAGCCCCCGTCCAGCGCGTGCAGCACGGCGTCGATCTCGGTGCCGGTGCCGGCGAGGCGCGGCACGATCTCGGTGGCGGCGAAGCGCAGCACGGCTGTGACCGCGGCCGGGTCGGCCAGCAGCGTGGCCGCGGCTTCGGGCACCGGGGCCGTCGGGTCCTCGGCGCC
>NZ_CAKJTP010000191.1:0-6415 GCF_917627335.1 Protofrankia sp. CiT1
ATTATTGATCATGTTTCTGGCCTGCGCGAATGCGGTTTGCGATCTACCGCTTGGAGACCAGGCGCTTGGATCGGTGCTGGTCAGCGCCTCGGCGGCCGGTTCGAGCCCCGCCTGGACGTCCAGGTTGCCGTTGCGCGAACCGCCTCCATTCGGGGGCGTTGTAGCTGGTAGGACGCCCGTGGTGGACCGGCTGAGCAGCGCCGCCGCCCGGTGCAGCCGGGGCCGCAGCCTGCTAGGTCCAGGCATGGAAGCGGCGGTGCGCCGTCGGCGGCGATTAGCCCGGACGACGACAGCAGGTGCCGCCAGACACAGCCCGAGGTCAGCACGCGCAACGGGCAGCCGCTTCCGGTGCCGCTTTACTCCTTCACTGAGAGCAACGTGCAATTGCCCGCTATGGCAGCGTCCACCCCGTCCACGAGCCTGCTCGCCTGTTTGTCGTCCGCAGGACCCGACACCTCGGTGACGTCGACCCAACAGCGTCCCGAAGTACGTGGCCTCCCGCGGCAAGCCCGGCTTCTTGTGGGCCGAGTCCACGCAGCTCGGCCCGGATCTGGCCGGCGCAGTGCGCGAGATCCGTGCCCGGCACGAGCACGTGAAGGTCGTCGGGAGCCTGAACCTGGTGCAGACCCTCCTGCGCGAGAAGCTCTTCGACCGTCTCGACCTCTGGGTGCACCCGATCGTGTTCGGCGTCGGGAAGAAGGTGTTCGACGGCGGCGCGGTGCCCACAAACGTCACGCTCCTCGAACCGCCGGCAGCCGGTCCGAAGGGCACCGCGTACCTGCGTGGCACGCCTGGGACGGGAGACATGAGCGCACCCGATCGCGGTGCCGGGCGCGACGACTGAAGCCGGCCCGCACCAGATGGGTCTGTGTTGTCGGCGGTGAATCCTCCAGGTCGGCGCCGTACGCAATGGTCTGGCAGACCCTGTCGCCCTAGCTAGGCAGGACCGTCATCGCTGTCATCGCCGTGACCGCGCAGACCACGACCGGCAGGCACAGGCGACGGCGAGGCCGGCGGCGAGACCGCATCCTCGCCACCCACATGGCCGCCGCCCAGCAGCTCTCACCCACCCGGCGGTTCCGCGAGCAGCACCGCGAGGCCGGCAGGCCACAGCGACTCGCTGTCGACCCAGATGTTGCCCGCGTCCTCCGGTCAGCCGTGGGTGCTCGACGGTGTCAGGCTGTCCCGCTGCTGGCTGGTGCCGAGTGCCGAACGTTGCCTCGGTGTCGCTGCGCAACTGCGCGACCAGGCTGCGCGCAGTGCCTGCGCCGATGAGCAAGCGTTTGCGGAGGTTCTCCAGATCTGAACGAGTCGACCCACCGGAAGAAATCTGCCTGTTACGGCCCGTCGACACTCGTGAAACGTGAGTCGACTGAGAGCAGGCTGTACCGGCTCTTCGAGGTGATTCCCAGGTTGGTGTGTTCGACAGCGCGGGAGACGGTGACAGTGATGGTCTCGCCGAGCCCCAGGCCGAGACTGAGGAGGCGTTCCTCGCTGTTCACATCAACGTCGATGCGCGGGCTGTTCTTCGCGACACCGAGCTTGAGGGAGAACGAACCGTTGATGTTGAGTTCGACGACGCGTCCCGTGAAGAAACGCTGGTCGACCGACTCTCGCCGTTCGAGGTTCCTGCGGACATGCGCGCGGCCGAGCTCCGTGAGCGTGGCCCGGCGGCTGGTGCCGGACGAGGACCGCCAGATCACGTCTAGGTCGACAGCGTGTCGTTCCAGCGCATCGGTCAGAGCGACGAAGGCGTGGAGCAGGTCCGTCCTGTCGGCGAACCGTCGCATGTCCTGCTGGCCTTCGGCCGCGTCGTGCAGGTCCGCGACAGAGCGGACCGCGCTGTCAACGGGGTCCACCATGGGAAGCGCGAGCTGGCTGCCCTCATCCGCCAGCTCGGCGGGAACGGGGGCAGGGGCGAGGTGGAGCACCGCGCTGCCCCGCGAGAAGCCGACGAGGTCGAGCTGGAGGTCGGCCTGGCTCGCCGAAGGCGCCGCTCCCCTGAGCTCCTTGCGGAACGCGGCGAGGACCTCCTCGACGATCCGTTCGGGCAGCCGGCCGTTGACCCTGTCCCCGCTGAACCTCAGCGACAGGAACCGGGCGGTCACCGCGTCCGGATCGTAGGCGGACAGCGCTTCCGCGAAGCTGCGGTCCAGCGCCTCGACGAGATCGACATCGGACGCGTCGGCATCGTCGCCGGCCTGGCTGAGGTAGTCGTCGGCCATCCGGCGGGCGGCTGGACTGGACAACCGTTCAAGATCGTCTCGTCTCATACTTCCACCTCCAGGTAGCCGCGGCTCAGCGCGCCGCTCTCCTTGGCCGGCGGGCCTTTAGGCTCGCCGACCGGCCGGGTTCTCTGCCAGAAGTCGTCGAACGCCCCACGGTTCAGCGCGTAGTCGAGCTCCGGCCCCGGGGCCAGGTTCTGAAGCCGGAACGGACTCTGCACGTAGCGGTAGCGGTAGCGGATCAGGATCGGGCTGAGCCGGAACTGCTTCAGCATCTTCTCCCGGTTCGCCAGTTCGACGAGCTTCTTGGCGCCCGGCTTGCCCTTGCACTTCTGGATGGCGTCGTAACCGACCATCACCGACAGGTCCAGGTTGTGTGGATCGAGCTTCCCCGAGATGAAGCTGCCCGCGAGCCATACCACGCTCAGCAGCGCGTCGTCCCCGAGATGAGGCCGCATCCGCTCCTCGATGTCGGCCCAGATCCGCAGGTAGGCGACGAAGCCGTCCCAGATCTCCCGGCGGGTCGACGATCCGGGGAAGCCGTCCACGAAACGCTCCAAGACCTCGTCGAGGGCCGCCCGGTACCGGCCGGGAGGTAGGTGCGGCGGCTGACCAACCAGGGGTGGGATCACGACCAGGGGACTCCAGTTAAGTATCGTCGGGCTGGCCCTGTCGCGACAGGGGATTACTTCACGCTACAGATAGTCGCAGGTCAGTGGCAGATACAGACCCGGGACATCCTACGTCAGGGGATCACAAACCAGGCCGGGCCGCCAGGCACCACGATCCTTCCTCACACGGCCGCCCGGCGGACGATGACCCGCACCGCGATGTCGACCCACCAGACCACCACGGGGACGAGGCTGCCGGCCTGGTACGGGGCACTCGGTCCATACCGCCACCGCGATCCTCCTCGCGACCGCGCCCAGCCACGGCGCCACCCACACCGACAGCGTCCTACTCAGCCTGGTGCTGGCGCCGCTAACCACGCTGGCCTTCTTCCTCGGCTGGCTCTGCCGACGACGCGCCCAGCGACCCCATGGCGACCAGCCGACCACGGGGGCGAGACCTTCTACGGCAGCGAGTCGGACTCGGCGCTGGTCAACTGGGGGCCGCGTCAGCCGCCGCCTCCACGGGTTCGCTGACGCGCTACGCGGCCCGCAGCACCCCACCGCCCCGCGCGAGCAACCTCTACAGCGACCTCGACGCAGACCCGACCGCCGCCGCGTTCGCCACCCGGTGCACTGACCAGCACGGCAACCAGCCCACCAGCGCCATCCCTACAAGTGGATCGGAGGCAGGCTGCGGAAAGCCATAATGTCGTGTTCATGACCCAGTCGCTCGACGCGGGACCATGTGGGGTGTCAGAAGCCGGCTACGGGCGTTGACCTGGGATTTTAGGGGCTCGTTCCTATTCGTTGATCAAGTTGCCGAGGACGGGCCGGCGCTTGATCCGCTCCCTGGTCAGGTCTGCGACGGGGTAGTCAGGCCGTGGTGGTTGAAAAGCGCAGCCACGGTGAGGCCGTCGTCCGTTGTAGTGGGCCGCGTACTCGGCCAGGGCGGTGCGCACATGCCACTCACCGAAGATCAGCATCCGGTCAGTGACCTCGGTCCGGGCCGTGCGGACGAACCATTCCGCGTAGGCGTTCGCCCGCGGGGTTCGGGGTGGGCTCTTGATCGCGGTGATGCCGGCGTCGGCGAGGACCGCGTCGAAGGATGCGGTGACCTGACCTGACCTGCCCGGTCATGGACCAGGAACCGGAAGCCCGGCAGCCCGGTCACCGAGGTCCATGAGTAAGGTGCCGGGCTTGTTGGGTGGTCCACACGGACCGTCGGGGTGGGCGGTGACCCCGAGGATGTGGACGGTGCGGGAGCCGACTTCGATGAGGAAGAAGCAGTACAGACGCCGCAGCGTCACCGCGCAGTCCACGTGGAAGAAGTCCACTGCCAGCATCGTCGACGCCTGGGTGCGCAGGAACTGCCGCCATGTCGTGTCGGTCTGGTGTTGCGGAGCCGGGGGCAGCCCGAGGGTCTTACGGTACAAGTGAGGCTGCGGATCAATAAGTAAGCTTGCGCACCTTCTCCAAGTTTTCGAGCAGACTTTCCAACCGGCCTGGGTCGGCGATGTAGGCGAGCACCGCCTGGTAAAAGGCAGTCTGCATGGCGGCCGGCATGAGATCGGACGCGTCGAATTCGACGTCCGTGGCATCGACTGCGATCTGGGCCACCTTCCGGGACACCGTATCTGGGTAGGCGTCGAGTGGGACCTCGTGGTTCGGGGAGATGGCGCCCCCCGGTGAACCCATATCTGCTGTGCCTCGGGGGTGGCGATGTAACGGACGAGCCGGCGGGCCGCGGGCGTATCCCGGAACATGCCGAGCAGGTCCCCGGCGACCTCCTGTGTCGAGGTGCCAGGGTTGTCCGGCTGCAGCTGGAAGAAGTCGAAGTCTTTGCCTGCTACAAGAGGGTGGCCATCGCGCTTGTAGCGCTTGTAAAAGTCGGTGATGAATGAGGCTTCGTGGTCAAGGGTGCAGCGAGGCGGGTCGGTGAACATGCCGTTGCCGACGTTCCCGAAGTTGGTCAGCAAGACGCCGAGCGGGCCGCCAGCAACGGAGTCGTTGATAATCTTGCCCCAAGTCTCCCATGCCTGCTTCACCTTCTGCGAGGTCCACTCCAGCTGCCCCTGTGACCAGCGTCGGTAGAATTCCGGACCCGCCTGGTGCAGCAAGATGTCCTCCACCCAATCGGTACCCGGCCACCCCGACGTCGAACTCGACTCCAGTCCCAGGCACCAGGGCCTACCACCTGCCGCCTGGATCCGGTGGGTGAGGTCGGCCAAGCTGGTCCAGTCCGCAGGCGGCTGATAGCCGGCGGCCTGGAACGACGTCGGCGAATACCAAACGAGGCCCTTCAGCGCCACCTTGACGAAGATTGCCTTCTGCTTGCCCTTGTCCTGCCCGAGCCGTAGCCACTCCGAGCCGTACTGCTTCGCCATCTGCGGCTCGAGGACCGAGTCGAGTGACAGCAGGGCACCACGGGCGGACAGGTCCAACAGTTCGCCGGGGGTGGACAAGGCTACGAGATCCGGTGGGGTTCCGTTCTGCAGCCGGCTCGTGACTACGGCGTCCAAGTCACGCGCCCCTTCGTACCGGACACGGATCCCGGTCCTCACCTCAAACGGTCGGACCATCGCGAGGAAAGAGTCCTGTTCCGGGCCAGTCCAGGGGCCGAACACCGTCACGGTGCCGGCTGTGTCGCCCTCTGAACAAGAGGGCAGCCAGACGCTGGCGAGGAGCAACGTCAGACAAATCGCGGCGATCCGCCGCACCGGTACGATCATCACCGGTACTCGCCTAGTCGGGGGAAAATCCCGATGATCAGCAGCAGTACCACCACGCCGGTTAGAACCGGGATACCGGTGCCGAGCCAGTACTTCGACGCGGCGGCATGCGTCGCCGTGTCGAAGCGTCGCTGCGTAGACTCAGCCGTCGCGCCGAGTGCGTCCTCAGTCCGCTGGTATGCGTTCAAAAGCCTGCTGGTACGGGGCGCCAAGACAGCCTCCCGGGTATGGTCAGCGTCGGTATCGCTAGCGTCGACTTTCATATCCTGGTCAATGGTGGTGAATTCCCGGTATGCCGTGTTCGCCTGGGAGACTGCCGTACGCTCAGCTTCCGTGGCATCGAGGCGAAGAACGGGATCCAGCAGGCTGCTGAAACGTTTGGCGTTCGTTGCGCCTGCGAACATGGTGGCCGCCGTCCGGTCAACTCGCAGGCTGTCGACGGCATCCCCACCGCCAACGCTTGGGAGAGCATTCGCGACGTCCTGTGGGGCGATGAGGGATCTGGCGCGGGCACCGTAATCATCGGCGAGGAGAGCCATATCCATCTCGGCCCCGATCACACCTTGGAGCGCAGCCACTCCGTCATGGATGTCGTTGCGGGTGTGGGCGGTCTGGAACGACGTCAGCGTGAGCAGGATGATCCCAAGAACGGTCGCCGCGCACAGGGGCCTGTAAGAACAACGGTGTAACACCCAGCGCCAGCGGGCCGTTTCCGCAGGTGAAGGCCCCGTTGTTGGTAGTTACCGGAAGATCTTCTGACAGTCCCCACGGCCAAGCGCGCTCACGTCCACAGAGCTGCGGTCGATCGCCATCAGGAGTCCGTCCGCTGGTAGGTGGTCGCCTTGCCTCG